>JAYVRC010000530.1:0-3269 GCA_043776615.1 Sphingobacteriia bacterium | reverse complement strand
AATCTTTATATGGAGATTGTAATGCTTTTGTTTCAACTGCTTTATTAAAAAAAACTGGAGATGGATTAAATTGATAAAAAGTAAATAACATGGCCCCTAAAAGTAAAATCAAAAATTGCATCGGTACTTTAACTAATCCATTCATCAAAAGTCCAACTCTACTCTCAGTTGTATCTTTAGCAGTTAGGTATCTTCCTACTTGTGACTGGTCTGTTCCAAAATAAGAGAGTGCCAAAAAGAAGCCACCAATTACCCCACTTATTATATTATATCTATCCTTCCAATCGAAACCATTTTGATTGAATCCAGTAGTAATTACATTTAGTTTTCCGGAAGCTCCACTTATGGCTAATGCATCAGAAAACCCAATATTTGCAGGCAATTGATGCACAATTAAATAGCCTGCAATGAACATCCCAATAAAAATAATTCCTAATTGTAATTGTTGAGTATAAGCAACTGCTTTTGCCCCACCGCTAACAGTATAAAATATTAATAGCCCACCCATTACTATATTGGTATAAAAAATATCCCATCCCATTAAAGATGATAATATAATTGAAGGAGCATAAATACTGATACCCGTTGATAAACCTCTTGAAATTAAAAAAAGTGATGAAGTAAATACACGTGTTTTAATATCAAATCGTTGTTCTAAAAACTCATATGCAGTAAATACTTTTAATTTTGAAAACAAAGGAACAAAAGTAATACTGAGAATTACCATAGCAATTGGTAAGCCAAAATAATATTGTATAAATCGCATACCATCAGTAAACGCCTGGCCTGGGGCCGATAAAAAAGTAATGGCACTTGCTTGTGTTCCCATAATGCTTAACAACACTAAGTACCAAGGCATGCTTCTATTACTTAAAAAGTAACCTTCTAAATTTTTAGTTGTTCGACTTTTATAAAGTCCGTATGTAACTATTCCTACTAAGGTTACAATAAGTACTATCCAATCTAGTTTGCTCATTGATAAAATTTAGTAAGCCAAATAAAAAAACAAATTAGTATTAGAAGAAAAGCAATTACAAAAACATACCAGCTTCTCCAAGATTTAAACAATGGTATTTTTTGGTTCATTTATTTTGATTTTGAGCTCATGATTCCTCCTGCAAAAAGACCAAGAAAAAGTCCAATAATTAATCCAATTTTTACATTCTTAATAAAGAATCCTATTACTACGCCTATTAGAACTATGGTAAAAAATCCAATTTTCTTTCTTGGCTGCATTTATTCTATTTATTTGAAGGTAATGCCAATAAATTAGCCAGCAATTGATAAGCACCAGAAACCCCTGCAGGTAATTGGCGAAATAATACTAAACTCAAATAGGTAATATTTCCTTTGCCGAATTTAGCTGTAATCAAACTACCATTGGAAGGTTTTTCACCTAGATCGTTCATGCTTAACAATGCTTCGTATGGTGTACTAATTGGATCTGCCTGATAAGTACTTCTCTCCTGCACCCATCCTTCAAAACTCTTATCAGTAATTTTATTGGGAAAATTAAGTAAAGCATGTTGTGGCAGCAAAAAATTCACTTTTGCATTTTCTTCTGTAACCCTAATTCCACTCATACTAAATGGATATGGACCTACTTTAGTACGTTTAGATCCAACCTGATTGCTTTTAAGGTATTGAACAATAAGATGTCCTCCATTTTCTACAAATCTATTCAGTACATCATTTTTTGAAGTTAGCCACTCATAAATATTAAAAGCCCGAATACCGACAACTATTGCATCAAAATTTTTTAAGTAGCTATCAGTTACATCAGACTCAGTAATTAAACTAACTGAATAACCCAATTGTTCTAATGCATCTGGAACCAAATCTCCTGCTCCTACTATATATCCTATTTTTTTAGCTACTGTAATAATTTTATCATTTACAATTGTTACATTATCTCTATAAAAATAATTGATAGAAGGAATATGATCATATTTGATTGTTTTTAAATAGTGAGTATAGGAATTCTTTTTCCCATCTTTATTAATTGCTACTTCTGCATATATTTTTGAAATGTTTGCTTTTGATATTATTGCCTTTATATCAATCGGAAAAGAATAAACAGCTCCTAATTCTAAATTCATTAATGTATCTTTTAACATCAGTAATTTATCTTCATCACTTTTTATACTAATTGAAACTGGTACTGAATTAGCGCTGATATTTGATTTATATTGAAGAAGTAAAGGTGAGGAAGGTGTTTGCAATTTTTTTTCGGTAACAACATTAGCAAGTACCACATTTTTATTTAAAGAAATAATTAAAGGCGCAATAATAGTTAATGGCTGATACACTTCTCCTCTTACTGGATCTACATATTTATATTGAACTGGTCTTTCTACCAAAAAGCTGATACCATTAATACTAAAATCAAATCTAGCAGTAAATGCAGGATCGGAAATTGATTTACCTACCATTTCTTGATCGTCAACTACAAAATTGCCAATATCAGCAAGTGGTTTTATTAACCAATATGGCTGAGATACAGGTTTCCCTTCAGGCACAATAAAAGTTTTATTAAAAGTATAATTATTATTTGCCGTTGCTTTAAGATTAATACTAGTATCAAAGCTTTTTTCGGCAGAAGTATTTAATAAAACTCGGCCCAGTTGCAAATCCACATTATTTCTTTTATTAAGAAATATATTTACAGTTAGTTTTTCGCCAGGAACGGCATATTCAGCATCAGTAGTAGCTTCTACAAAAATTCCACTACATTCAATAATTAGATCTTCAATTTCTTTTTTCTTTTTGTACCACCAAATATCATGATAGTTTAATCCTTGAACCTTTTTATATACTTCAACTAGAGCTGTTACCGATTTATCCGGATGTTCAAAATCGTATTGTTGAATTATAATATTGATTGCATCTTTTACAAATGTTCCTTCAGCTCCAATTCTAGTCCAATCTGTACCAACACCAGCCATTAAATCTATTTTAGTACTATCACCTCCTATTGTTACAAAATATTCGAATCGAGCTCCTTTAACGCGAGGCCTACCTTCACCCTGACTCTTGTGCATGGTTCTTGCTTCGCCTCCTATTTCTCCATAACTTTTACCTAGTAATGAGTTGTAAACACCAGCATCAATTTTTAATTGATTTTCGTTGGTAGTATTGGTACCTCCAAAACTAAAAGTATTCCATAATAGTCGTTTTGCTTTCCATACACTTACCCCATTTTTTAATTGTTCAGGAAAACGTTTGGCATCCGCAGCTGCTGTATAAGCTTCTTGAGAAAGAATAGCAGA
>JAYVRC010000529.1:0-12905 GCA_043776615.1 Sphingobacteriia bacterium | reverse complement strand
TATCAAATGCTGATGATGAATACAATGGTATGCTGTAAAATAAAGCATTTCACGCAAAGTGAGTTTGCCTAATAGTGGATGGGGTAAAATTAAAGTATCAAGCTCATCTTCGGAATATCGGGTTGCTTTTTTAGAAACAGAAAAAGCCAATTTTTCTAATTTATTAAAGCTTGTTTCTCTTTCGGCAAAAGATACCTTTTTAGGTGCAAAAGCTTTAGGTGCTTTTCCACCAGCTGAAAGCTTTCCTTTGTATTTTTCAACTAATTCTTCATAAGATTTTGAAGGCCTATTGGCTTTTCCAAACATCCATTGTAACACAAAATTCGGGAGAGATAAAGCTTGATTAACAGGTGCTACACTTTTAATAAGGTGATCTAGCTGTTCGGCGGCCGACCATTTTCCATTGGAAGACGATAAAAAAGAATATTCATCGAGGGCGCCCAAATATTGGACTAAGCTATGATGAGTATTTTGAATAAATTGTGTAGTATCGGTTTTGTTCATGTTTATTCTGCTTCTGCTACAACTTCTTTTACTTCTGGAATCATTCTTTTCATCATTCCCTCAATACCCGCTTTTAAAGTAATCATTGAAGAAGGGCAACCGCTGCAACTTCCTTGAAGCATTAAATTTACGATTCCGTCGTTATAGCTTTTGAATTGTATGGCACCTCCGTCCATTTCAACGGCAGGCTTAACATAGTTTTCTAAAAGCTCTTTCACTCTTTTTACAATATCATCGTCATCTGCACTAACTGTATTAGAAGCTTCTTGTTTTACCTTTGCAACTTCTTCGTCATTTACAACAACTCCACCATTTTCGAGAAATTCTTTTAAAAAGGTTTTGATGGTTGGAATTACATCTTGCCAATCTTCGGTATCTGTTGTTTTTGTGATAGTAATGAAATTACTGGCAATGAACACGCTTTTAATGAAAGGAAAACTAAATAATTCCTTTGCTAATGGGGAAGGACCAGCTAGTGATTCATCAGCAAAATCGATGCTTTTCCCTGGATAAAGTAACTTATTTGCAACGAATTTCATCGTTTCTGGGTTTGGAGTCATCTCCGTATAAATGCTGATTATGGGATTTCCTGTTTGGATCATAGTTGCTGTTTTATCGAATCTAAAGTTAGGATACAAAAATAAAACAAAACAATGGCTGTAGAAGTTCAAAGCGGTTATAAGGTAGTTTAGGGCGCCTTATTTTTCGGATATCGACAATTTACTCAATATTTAGGGTGTTTTTACGTTATACCTAATACGTTTAGTGTGTAATGTATATATGCGTAGAATAGTTATCGTTATATTAATTTTTTTAATTGGGAATTTTGTTTCAGCTCAATCTGATGGCTTTTCGCTAGGGATAAACTTATGCGGAGGTGAATTTAGCGAAAACAATATGCCTGGCAGCCTTAACATACACTATTCCTATCCAACAGAAGAAGAGGTTGACTATTTTTATAAAAAAGGGTTTAAAACAGTAACTATTCCATTTCGTTGGGAAAGGGTTCAGAAAGAACTTGGCGGCGAGCTCGATTACCAAGAAATAGGGGAAATAAAAAAAATAATTGGTTGGTGCTTTAATAAAGACATGCAAGTGATATTGAGCATGCATAATTATGGTAGGTATAAAAAAAATGGAATTGAATATTTGATTGGTAGTAATACAGTAAGCAGAAATGATTTTGCTGATGTTTGGAATAAGTTGGTAAATGCTTTTTCGGGGAGTCAAAATTTATACGGGTTCGAAATAATGACAGAACCTCATGAAATGCAAGGTTTTGATTGGTTTACTACTGCGCAACAAGCAATTAATTCGATAAGAGATGCAGATAAGCGAAACAATATTATTATTGATGGAGAAAATTATGCAGCTGCAGAAAGTTGGTATCAGTATAGCGATAATTTAAAGAACTTAAAAGATCCTGTAAATAAATTAATTTACACTGCTCATTGTTATTTTGATATTGACTTTACGGGAAAATATATTTATTCATATGAACAGAATAAAGTAGATGATAGTACGGGTGTTAAAAGGGTAATGCCCTTTGTAAATTGGCTAAGAGAAAACAATAAAAAAGGAATTGTTGGAGAATTCGCCATTCCAGATACCGATCCAAGATGGTTAAACGTAATGCAAGTTTTTTTAAAATATTTAAGTGATAATAAAGTGAGTGCTAACTATTGGGCCTCAGGAAAAAGATGGAGTGGAAACCCTCTATCTGTATTTCCTCTAGCTCAAAAAGAACGACCACAAATGAATATTTTACAACAGTTTGCAACTGGAAATATAATTCAAGAGCAATCCATTAATGCTACCGTTGAAAAAAATAAAATTAATAGTAACCCCATTGGCATAACTACAAATAATAATACGGTTCTACCCGTTTTTCCACCACCGCCTCCAGAAAGCTTTTTATTCTTACCCGGAACTGTTTTATTGCCACAACCCAATGGGGGACTATATAAGCCAGCAGCTGCGAAAACAACGACTACAGATAAAGGAGTAAGGGTAGCTAAATACAATAATAATTAAAGTACTATTCTAAGCTTAGCATAGTTAAGCATAATTTTTTTCTCACCATTCTTTTCAAATTGAATGGTTGCAATTGGATTATGAGCCGAACCTTCAATACTTGTTACATTCCCAAATCCAAATTTTTGGTGTTCAACTTTTTGTCCAGCTTCTAAAGAAGTTGTATCACTTGCTTCAAAATTGTCTGATGGAATATGAGCTGCAACTTTTGACGTTGGCGGTGTTAATGGTAGGTATTCGGGTTTTGAAGTTGTTGATTTTTTGCTAGGAGCCGGGCCATATTTTTTTTCAGCATTAGCAGCATCACTATAATTAAAACCTCTTTGCATTCTCTCATAAGCACCACCCCAATTGGTGCTCGAATTATTTCTTGCGCCACCACCTGCATAACTTTTATCTACATGCTGTTCAGGCATTTCTTCAATAAATCTACTAGGCTCGTTTTGAACTAATTGACCAAATCTATATCGAGAATTAGAGTAAGTTAACCACAACCTTTTTTTAGCACGAGTTACAGCAACATAAAATAGTCTACGCTCTTCTTCCAGTTCTTCTCTAGTATTAATACTCATAGCATTAGGAAATAATGTTTCTTCAACACCACCAACAAACACACAACCAAATTCTAAACCTTTTGCAGCATGTATGGTCATTAATTTTACCACATCATTATTTTCTTTATCGTCGTCTGCATCAGTTAATAAAGTAATTTGTTGGAGGTAAGACCCCAAGGTTTTATCACCTAATTCACCATCATCATTGCTTGGACTTTCTGTCCATTCTTTTATTGAGTTAAGCAGCTCTTGAATATTTTCGTATCTAGCTAAACCTTCTGTAGTTTTATCATTAAATAAATCTTTTACTAAATTAGTATGCTTGCCTACCTGAACAGCAACATCGTAAGCATTTTTATCGGTTAGCATACTTTGAAAATATCTAATCATTGTAATGAAGTTTTGAAGGGACTCCAATGTTCCTGCTTTAAAACCAAACTCAGCAGCCCTGCTCACTATTTCATACATGGATATATTCTGCTCATTGGCAAAAATTACACACTTCTCAATGGTAGTTTTTCCAATACCCCTAACAGGATAGTTAATGATTCTTTTTAGCGCCTCTTCATCTCTTGCGTTAACAATAATTCTTAAGTATGCCAGTAAGTCTTTTATTTCTTTACGCTGATAAAAACTTACGCCTCCATAAATTCTATAGGGAATACCCATTTTACGCAAGCTCTCTTCAAAAGAGCGGCTCTGTGCATTTGTTCTATATAAAATTGCAAAGTCGCGATTAAAAAAATGGTTGCGTAATTTTTGTTCTTGAATAGTATCTGCTACAAATTTTCCTTCTTCATTATCAGTCATGGTTCGAACCAAGTTAATTTTTTCACCTGCTTCATTTTTGGTCCATAAACTTTTTGGAATTTGCCCCTTATTATTTTTAATAACCTCGTTGGCTACTTCAATAATTTGCTGGCTACTTCTATAATTCTGCTCTAGTTTCACCACTTTCACATCGTCATAATCTTTTTGAAACTGTAATATATTTTCAATTGTTGCACCACGAAAACTGTAAATGCTTTGTGCATCATCACCAACCACACAAATATTTTCGTGAACTGCAGCAAGCAATTTGGTAATTTGATATTGCACTGCGTTGGTATCTTGATACTCATCAATTAATATATACTTAAACTTGTGTTGGTATTTATGTAAAGCGTCTGGAAAGTTTTTTAAGAGCTCATACATTTTCAATAATAAATCATCAAAGTCGAATGCTCCATTTTTAAAACAACGATTGGCATATGCTGCATAAACTTTAGCAATTGCAGGCCTATTTGCGCGCATATCTTCTTGTTGAATGTAATAGTCGTTTACATATTCAGCCGGTCCAACTAAAGCATTTTTCGCAGAAGAAATTCGGTTACCTACTATATTGGGTTTATAATGTTTGTCGTCTAAATTCAATTCATTGATTACTGTTTTTAAAACAGATCTACTATCGTCTGTATCATAGATAGTAAAATTGCTAGGGTATCCTAAACGAGTTGCTTCTGCTCTAAGTATTCTTGCAAAAACGCTGTGAAAAGTGCCGATGTATAGGTTGCGGGCTTCGGAGTTGCCTAAAATTTTCTCCACCCGCTCCTTCATTTCAGCAGCGGCTTTGTTGGTAAAAGTGAGCGCTAAAATATTAAATGCATCAATTTTATTGGCCATTAAATGCGCAATTCGAGTGGTCAATACTTTTGTTTTACCACTTCCCGCCCCTGCAACAATCATCAATGGTCCATTAATATGGGTTACCGCTTCAAGTTGTGGTTCATTTAAACCAATCAAATACTCCTGCATACAATTAATTACTTTCTCGTGCAAGATAGGTGCTTGTTCGGCATAAAAAAAACCTCGAAATTTCGAGGTTTTAATAAAATAATTTTTGTTTATTTTCTTGTCTCTAATAATTTAAAGAATTGATCTAGTTGAGGTAGTATTACAATTCTTGTTCTACGATTAGAAGCCCTTCCTTCTGCAGAAGAATTATCGCCTAGTGGAATATATTGGCCTCTACCAGCTGCAGTCATTCTTTTTGGATCTATGCCGTAAGTATCTTGTAAAATTCTTACAACTGTTGTAGCTCGTTTTACACTCAAATCCCAGTTATCTATAATTTGACCACTTGCGCGAATCGCCAACGAATCGGTATGGCCTTCTACTAAGAATTCAATTTCGGGTTGAGCATTTAATACTTTGGCAACTTTTCCTAATACTTCTTTAGCTCGGTCGGTAACATCATAGCTACCTACTTTGAACAAAAGTTTGTCTGATATGTCAACATAAACAACACCCTTATCAACCTTAATATTAATGTCTTTATCGTCTAAATTTCCAATAGCGCCTTTAAGGTTCATGACCAACGCCATATTTAGAGAATCTTTACGTGCAATAGATCCTTGAAGGTCTTTGATGTAAATATCTTTTGCTCCAATATTTTCTAAAGATTTTTTGATGCTTTCTGCCTGAGCTCCAGTTACAACTGACAAACCTTCTAATTGTTTTAAAACAGTATTGCTATTTTGTTTTAGAAATTCGGTTTGATTATTTAAAGAAGTAATTTGACTTTCAAGTCCAGCTTTAAGTGCTGCTAATTTATCCTTATCAGCGTTAGCTTTGTTTAATTCATCTTGTAAGTTTCTGTACTTTACTTGTAAATCGGCATAATTGCCTTTAAGCTCAGCATATTGAGCTTCTGCTTGTCTCATTTGTTTTTGACTAACACAAGAAAACAAACTAACAGATGTGAAAGCAGCAATTAGGTATAATTTTATATTCATAGAATTAACGATTTGTATAAGTTTATATATTGAACGATTTTGAAGTATAAAAATTGCTTCTTTTGATAATTTTTAATAAAATAATTAAATAAATGAAACGGTTTCAGCTTGATTATACCAGCTAGTATATTGTTGTTGAAAACGCTCATCTATAACTTTCCGCTTTATTTTTAAAGTTGGTGTTAAGATTCCGTTTTCAAGTGTCCATTCATCTTTCAATAACATCATTCTTGCAACTTGTTCGTGGTGTTCTAATTGTTCATTAACTGAATTTAATAATTCATTTAATTGTTCAATAATTGAAGTGCTGTTTTCGGCAAGTGCATTTTGAGTAAGGGTGCAAAGCAAAAGTGGTGCAGGCATGCCAGAACCAACAACACAAGCTTGAGAAACAAATGGGTGAGACAATACTTTAGATTCTATATTTCCTGGAACAACATATTTTCCTTTACTCGTTTTAAACTGGTCTTTAATTCTTCCTGTAATGGTTAAATATCCATCTGAATCAATTGATCCTTCATCGCCAGTTTTTAACCAGTCGCCTTCAAACATTTCCGCTGTTAATTGCGGCTCTTTATAATAGCCCAACATGGTTGCATCGCTTTTCACTAATACTTCATTTAAAGTGCCCAGCTTAACTTCAACCCCTGGATAACTTTGACCGACTGTTCCAAATCTTGCAGCATTTTTCCTGTTTACATGCGATAAAGCCGAATTCTCCGTCATACCATAAGCTTCCTGAATTGTCATTCCAAGTTTGGCAAAAAATTCTAATACTGATTTGTTAATTGGAGAAGCGCCTGTATAAAAATATTTACATCTTTCTAAACCTAATTTTTTTTGAATGGCTTTTTTAATGATGCCAGAAACAATCGGAATGCCTAGTAACCTATTTAGTTTTTTCGTTGGCATTTTTCTTAAAATTTCTTCCTGCATTTTTTCCCAAATTCTTGGAACTGCTAAAAACACAGTGGGCTTTGTGTGTTGTAGATTGGTAGAAAAAGTATCCATTGATTCAACAAAATAAACGGTCCCTCCAGTAAAGATTGCACCACATTCTACCAACATTTTTTCTGCAACATGACAAAGCGGTAAATAAGAAAAAAATATTTCATTGATAAATGGCGGGTTGCTATCTAAGAAAGAATGAACCGCAAACGATATGGCATGAAAATTATGCATCACACCTTTTGGTTGACCCGTAGTTCCTGAAGTATAAACAATGCAAGCCAAATCTTTTGAATTGATATTGGGTATTCCCACTAGAGGTGTATTTGATTTTACTAAATCATCCCAATTAATGCATCCTTCATTAAAATAGAAAGGAAAACTAATTTGAGTTAGCGCAGGTGGAATTCCTTTTCTAGTAATTTCAGGAGTATCTAATTTCCCTACAAAAATTATTTTTGCTTCACTGTGTTTAATTATTTCACCAACTGCTTCTGGAGTAATATTTGGATAGAGCGGCACAGATACCATTTCGGCCATAGCAATTGCCAGATCACACATAATCCAATGGGCACAATTTTTACTAAGTATAGCAACTTTATCGCCCTTATTTAGTCCACTGTTTTTAAGATACTTGGCAATACTTCTTATTTCTTTTCCAGCACCTGACCAAGTAAAATTTTGATAAACACTTTTTACGGGCTCGCATAAAAAAAGGTTTTCCGATTTTTCTTTTTCAAATTTGCAAAATGCATCTACAATGGTTGGGTATTGATTACTCATGTTATTTACTTTTTTAAATGACTTAATCCTTGATTTGGATTTTTACCTTGAATTTTTGCGTAAAAATTAATGATGTATTGCAAATCTGTTTCTATATTATTGGCAAGATAAAATGGATTGGAAAAAGTAATTTCTTTTTTTGTAAAATCGAATCCAGTAAGTATAATTGGTATATTGGCTTTTTGAGCAATATGATAAAAACCAGTTCTTAGTCGATCAACTTTTTTTCTGGTTCCTTCAGGAGATAGTGCAAGAATAAAAGAATCATGTAGGTTTATAATTTGAACTACCTGATCTACCATATTATTATTATGAGAACGATCTACTGGAAATCCGCCCATTTTTCTGAAGAAAAATCCAAAAGGACCTTTAAAAAGCGAATCTTTTCCTAGAAATTTAAAGTGATATAATTTGAGCTTGCTTCTCACTGCAAGCCCCACTACAAAATCCCAACTACTGGTATGAGGACCCATTAATACAATGGCTTTTTTAATATGAAATGGATAATTAGTGGCAATTTTCCATCCCTGCAATTGTAGAAATAATTTCCACAGTATACGCATAGCAATCAATTGAACAGGTTCAAGATAATGAAAAATGGGGCTATTTTATCTGTTTTATATAGAAAAAGAATTAAATGAATGAGCAATTTTCTAATTCGATTAAGCGTTTAGTTAAAAAATACTGCCATGAGCTCATTTAGAAGTTTTATTGGATCAGAATTAATGTCGCTTCGACAAAATATTTCAGCCTTAAGAAATATGATTCCAGGAAAGATTAAATTAAAGCCAAGTGAACGAAGAAGCATGTTTAAATTAAATACAAAGCGCCAAGCATTTGTAGAAAAAGCAATAGAATTTATGAGAAGAAATCCTAGTACAATTCCTTCTTATGTTGATGTAACTGTTTGTAATAATTATTTAAATCTTTACTCACAATATGCTGAATTAATAACCGAAATTGATGAAATCAAGGCAAAACTTGAAGACGCTAAATTGTTAATTGGCAATGAAGTTTTACAGCAATCGAGGGCATATTTTCAAAACGCTAAAACAGCTGCCAATTCGGGCATAGATGAGTTTTCGGTAATTTATAAAGAATTACATCCACATTATGCGGTTGGAAGGAACAGTAAAAAACCCGAATATGGTATTACCTTCTAAAGGAAATAATAAAACTAGTGCCGCAATCTACTTCACTTTCAACAGCTACTTTACCACCCAAAGCCGTAACCTGCGATTGTATTAAATAAAGTCCAATTCCCTTGCTGTCTTTATTTGGGTGAAAGGTTTGAAATAGCTTAAATATTTTGTCTTTGTAATGCGTTAGATTAATACCAATACCATTATCCTTAAATATCAATTGAATAAATTCGCCATTTATGCTTGTGCTGATATGGATTGTTGGTTTTCTTTTTGGGGAATAATATTTTAAAGCATTGCTTAATAAATTTGTGAAAATACTCTCTAGATACTCTTTGTTAAACACTACTGTAGGGGCATCAAAAAAATTGACATGAAGGGTTACCTGTAATTTTTCTAATAAACTGGTAAAAGATAGTAAAGCCTTATTAAAAATTTGATCGAATGAAACCGCTTCAGGAGTATTTGCACTTTTTTCTTTGATCACCAAAACTTCGAGTAATGCAGCGATAGATGAATTGAGTTGTTCTGTTGACTTTTCAAATGATTTTAATAACATTATATTTTGCTCGTCTTTAATATCATTCCAGTTAAGCAATTTTAATAAAGCTAATAAATTAGTTACTGGGGCCCTAAGGTTATGAGAGGTGATGTATGAGAATTGTTTGAGGTCTTTATTATTTTGAACTAATTCATTAATCAGCTTATTTTTTTCTGCTTCTTCCATTTTTTTTTGTGAAATGTCTCTTCCTGTAGAATACCTTAAATTCTTTTCACGATCCCAAATAGAGGACCAAGACATATCAACAATACTTCCATCTTTTCTTTTATAGCGGGTTTCAAAGTTGGTAATTTCTTCGCCGTTCATTATCCTCAGAATAATCTCTTTTGTTTTTTCTTGATCTTCTTCAAAAACCATTTCAGCTACATTTTTCTGTAACATTTCTTCTACAGTATACCCCCATATTTTTTCAACTGCAGCATTTACCTGTACATAATTTCCATCCCTATTAACCACACATATAACATCTAAGGAAGATGCCATTATATTTTGCAGGTCGTTCAAAGCTTTTTCTAAGTTTTTTTCAGATTCGGCTTCTACAGTAATATCCTGAAATGAGCCATACGCTCTTGTTATTTTTCCATCGATAAAGCCAGCTTTTCCAATAGATCGAACATATTTTAAATTACCCTTTGCGGTAAAAATCTGAAGTTTTAGATCAAAGGAAGTGCCTTTCTCCAACAATGTTTCAAAGGCATTACTAATAGACTTTTTTATATGCTCTCCGTAGTAAAAACTAATGGCTGTGCTAACATCGGGTACAAAGTCGGCATCAACTTCATGTATAGCTCGGGTAACATCAGTCCAGCTTAATTCTGTTGTTTGCAAATTATATTCCCATCCACCAACCTGTACAACACTAATTAACTCAAGTAGTGCTTCATATTGTGAAGAAGATAAAGTTGAATTATGTAGAGATGAATGCAACATGGTTAGTCTAGGGATAGATTTGTTTTCAAGTTACTGTAATAAATTGTTTCTTTGTTGCAAAATATCTTAATGTCGTTTAACGAACATAAAATAATTATCATTACTGCTCCTTCCGGATCTGGAAAAACATCTATTACACGCTACCTTCTAAATAAATACACATTGCTTTCATTTTCTGTTTCAGCCGCCACAAGGGCACCTCGTGAAGGAGAGCAAAATGGTATCCAATATCATTTTATGTCGGTAAATGAATTTCGTAAAAAAATTGATGCAAATGAATTTGTAGAATGGGAAATGGTATATGAGGGCAATTATTACGGCACTTTAAAAACGGAGTTACAACAAATATGGGATCAAGGTAAAACACCTGTTTTAGATATAGATGTAAAAGGGGCTATACATATTCAACAAGAATTTGGTAAAAATTGTCTGTCCATATTTATAGAACCACCTTCGGTGGATGAATTGAGAAAGCGATTAGAAAGTCGCGGTTCTGAAACCGCCGAAAGTTTAGCCACGCGAATTAATAAAGCCAGCTATGAAATTTCGTTCAGTCATCAATTTCAACACACTATTGTAAATCATGATTTGGCAATTGCTTGTGTTGAAACGGAACAATTGATAAAAAATTTCCTCGCTTGGTAAATGTGTTTGCGTACATTTATTCTCTAACATTTTGCATATGTCGTTATTTACCAACAGAACCGTATTTATTACAGGTGCCAGCAGAGGTATAGGAAAAGCAATGGCTTTAAAATTAGCTGCTGAGGGAGCCAATATTGTAATAGCTGCTAAAAGCGTTTCCGAAGATCCAAGATTAGGTGGAACTATTTATTCCGCCGCTGAAGAAGTAGAAGCTGCTGGTGGAAAAGCGTTAGCGGTGCAATTAGATATCCGTAATGAAGAGCAAATTGAATCGGCTGTAAAGCAAGCTGTTGAAAGGTTTGGAGGGATAGATGTGTTAATCAACAATGCATCTGCTATTCAACTAACACCAACAGAGCAAACCGAAACAAAGCGATTCGATTTAATGCAGAGCATTAATGTGCGAGGTACATTTTTAATGGGCAAGTATTGCATTCCGCATTTAAAAAAAGGAAAGAACCCACATATTATTACATTATCACCACCTATTAATTTAGATCCTAAATGGATGGGCGGACATATTGCCTATACCATTACCAAATACAGCATGAGTATGTTGGCGTTGGGTTGGGCAGCAGAGCTAAAAGGAGTAGGAGTAGCTTCTAATACATTGTGGCCTAGAACAACTATTGATACAGCTGCAGTAAGAAATTTATTGGGAGGAGAAGCATTAGCCAAGATGAGCAGAACCACAGATATATTGGCGGATTGTGTATATTATATTTTATCTAAACCATCACAACAATGCACAGGTAATACTTTTGTAGATGAAGAAGTATTGGCAGCAGAAGGCATTACCGATTTAGAAAAATATTCTGTAGTTCCCGGTGCGCAGTTGTATAAGGATTTGTTTGTTTAGGTACTTGTCACCCTGAGCTTGTTGAAGGACGGCATTTTGGCATTGCGGGATTACGTTTTTGGTTTAAATGGTTTATATTGTTATTTCGATATCATTACGTCTAAGACGAGATCTGAGAGAAATCTTATTCTTTTTCTGACACTACCCAGTAAAGTTGGTTGGCCTCATATAGATGCAATTGCAGAAGCTGGTGCAAATGTAGGATGGACATGGCCTTATAATTCATATTAACAATAAATAAAAGAAAGTGCAGACTATTAATGGATGCACTTTCTTCTCTAAAAATACTTTATGAAGCTTATTATTATTTTACTTACTTTAAGTTGTTTCACAGCAAATGCCCAAAAAAAAAGTAAAATCTCAATAGAAATTAATTACGGCTTAAATGGCAATTATTTTGTAACAAGCTATCAAGAAAAAGTGCCACCATATCCGGTAACTGAAATATCCAATAAAAATTTTATCGGAACAATAGGAGGAGTCGAGCTTAAATATAATGTAACTAAAAGAGCCTCATGGGGCTTTGGATATGCAAAGAGTTTAAACCAAAAAACGATCAACCACAAGGGTGTAGTAAATGGTGTTCCAATTTCTATTAAAGACTTCGACATAAAACACGTTAATCACTTCTATCAGGTTTTTTATGAAAGACAAATTATTCAAAAAACTCCTAGTTTAAAATTTCAGATTGGGTTATTTTATTTAAGATCACAACAACAAGAAATTACTATTTCAAATAATGGAGTTCTATTTGAGCAAAGAAATTTTGGTAATAGTAAATTAGAGGAAGGAGGTGCATTTGCCGGGGTTCATTATTTAAAAATGATTGATACAAAATTTGAATTAGGTATCCGATCTAGAATTTACTATTTAATTTCTACCAATGAATTAGAAGCAATTACTCTCACTCCAACACTAACCTATCATTTTTAAAATAACTTAGATTAGCATTTATTAAAAGCTTTTTCATTTGGTAATATTTAAATAGTTCCTGGTGCGCAATTGTACAAGGATTTATTTGTTTAGGTACTTTTCACCCTGAGCTTGTCGAAGGGTTGGATTAGGGCATTACGGGATTGCGTTATTGCGTTTATATTGTTTTTTGGGATTGAAGAAATTACGGGTATAGATCTCTTACCTGCAATAGTTGCATTTTAATTATCCAAAAAA
>JAYVRC010000528.1:0-3288 GCA_043776615.1 Sphingobacteriia bacterium | reverse complement strand
GTTAACATTAACATATAAACCTATTGTAGCTTAGATGCTGCTGGTTTTTTTGCATTTAGTGGAGTTTAAATATTTAGATTTTTTATGAGAATGATTCAAACAATGAGGTGGTACGGTCCTAATGATCCAGTTAGTTTAATGGATATTAAACAAGCTGGTTGCACGGGTGTTGTAACTGCATTACATCAAGTACCGAATGGTGAAGTATGGACTGTTGAAGAAATTCAAAAGCGCAAAATTACAGTGGAAGCTGCCGGTTTAACATGGGATGTTGTAGAGAGTGTTCCTGTACACGAACACATAAAAACACAATTTGAAGGATTTGAACAATTCATTGAAAATTATAAACAGTCTATTAAAAATTTAAGTTTCTGTGGAATAAAAATTATCACTTACAACTTTATGCCAGTTATGGATTGGACTAGAACCAATTTGGCGCATCCTATGCCCGATGGTTCTTTGGCTTTATTGTTTGAGAATGCTGCTTTTATTGCATTTGATTTATTTATATTAAAAAGAAAAGGAGCGGAGCAAGATTATGCAGCTGAACAAGTGGCTAAAGCTAAAGCAAGATTTGAAAGCATGAATGATGCAGAAAAACTATTGCTAGAACAAAATATTATCAAAGGGTTGCCAGGAAGTGAAGAAAGTTTTACAGTGGAGCAATTTCAATTAGCATTGGATATGTACAAAGGTATTGATGCTAACAAGCTCAGAAATAATTTAATTTATTTTTTACAACAAATAATACCAGTTGCAGATGATTGTAATGTTAAAATGGTAATACATCCCGATGATCCTCCATATCCCATATTAGGCCTGCCTCGAGTTGTAAGTACAGCTAAAGATATCGAAGCATTAATTGCAGCAGTTCCTTCTACCAATAACGGGTTGTGTTTTTGTACAGGAAGTTTTGGGGTTCGCCCAGATAATGATTTGCCAGCCATGGTAAAACAATTTGGTGATAGAATAAATTTTTTACACTTAAGGAGTACAAAAAGAAATGATGTTGGTGATTTTTACGAGGACAATCATTTGGAAGGAGATGTAAATATGTATGAAGTTGTAAAAGAAATAATTACTGTAATGAAAGAAAGAAATATTTCTATACCTATGAGACCAGATCATGGTCACCAGATGTTGGATGATCTAAAAAAGAAAACAAACCCAGGATACAGTGCTATTGGTAGATTAAGAGGTTTAGCAGAGTTACGAGGATTAGAAATGGGAATATATAAATCATTTACTTAACCTCCACTATCATCTCTACTTCAACTGCCATATTATTGGGTAATGTATTGGTGCCGATAGCTGATCTAGCATGTTTTCCTTTTTCTCCCAAAATCAATACCATTAAATCCGAAAATCCGTTCATTACTTTTGGTTGATCATAAAAAGTAGCAGCACTGTTTACGAGACCAAGCACTTTTACAACTTGTTTTATTTTACTTAATTCACCCAATTCATTTTTTAAAACGGCTAATTGATTAATCGCAACCAATCTTGCCGCTTCATAACCGTTTTCGATGGTTAAGTCTTGACCCAGTTTTCCAACAATATAACTTCCATCCGATTTCAATGGTCCTTTTCCTGAGAGAAATAATAAGTTTCCAACTCTTACTACGTTAATATAATTCGCAATTGGCGAACTTAGTTTTGGAAGTACAATACCAGCTTTAATTAAATTGTCTTCTGGAGTTTGTGCATTACAAAAAGTAATAATTAAGATGAATAAAATTGAAGAGATTGATTTTTTCATAATAAAATTTATCGTAAGCAATCGAGTAATTTAGGTATTTCTCCTGTTAATTTTATAAATAGGTGTATAATACTTCAAATTTATCCCAATAATGATTTCAGATTGTTTACGAATAATAGAATATTATGCTTTAAAAGTAAACTTATTAGTCTATTTAATTAGTAGAATATATATTTGCGCATAACGTAAGATTTTTGGATGCACTGGTAAATTATTAAAATAATCAAGCAATGGCTAAACTAAATTATATTTTCCTACCCTTTGTTGCACTTTTTATTGCAGATGGTATTTCTGCTCAGTCTAAAAATACCTATGAACAAGAAATTGAACTATGGAAACAAAATAGAATCAATAGTTTGAAAAGTGAAAAGGGTTGGCTCAATTTAGCTGGATTATTTTGGTTAGAGCAGGGAAGTAATAGCTTTGGTACTGGAGTAAAAAATAAAATTATTTTTCCTAAAGGGTCATTGCCTGAAAAAGCTGGTAACATGAAACTAACAAATGGAGTGGTTACTTTAGTAAATGCAAAAGGGGTGAATATAAAAGTGAATAATGAATTAGTGAGTAATCGAATCATTTTTTCGACTGATTTGATCAAAACACCTGATGTTTCTTATGGTACTTATCACTGGACGATCATTAAGAGGGAAGATAAAATTGGCATTAGGCTCAGAAATTACAATAGTGAGCAAGTAAAAAAATTCAATGGTACTCCTCGATACGCAACTGATTCTCTATGGAGATTGAACGCTATTTTAAAAGAACCAATTGTACCAACTACCATTCCTGTAACCAATGTGTTGGGGCAAACTATTCAAATGAAATTATTGGGGAAACTCATTTTTAGCCTAAATGGAGAAGTTGTTTCATTAGATGCTGTGGAAGAAGAAAACCAGTTATTCATCATTTTTGGCGATGCAACAAATGGTAAAGAAACTTACGGTGCTGGAAGGTTTTTATATGCTGATAAGCCTGATGCATCTGGGAAAACATTTGTTGATTTTAATAAAGCATATAACCCTCCTTGTGCTTTTACTTCGTTTGCAACTTGTCCACTTCCTCCTAATCAAAATATTGTTACACTTGCTATCACTGCAGGTGAGAAAAAGTACGTTTCAGCCTACAAACATTAATTAAATCGGGTAGTTTATTTTGTTTATTGTGGTCAATTGCATAATTTACTCATTCAAATGAATTATCTTATTAATTAATTGATTTTATGAATGTATACAAAATTGTTTCAATGAAGCTATTGGCAGTAATTTTACTTGCATCTATAGCAAGTATTTCTGCTTTAGCTCAATCCAATAAAAAATATGATTCTGTTTTTATAGAAAAATTAAAAAAAGAGGCTACCATTTCTGTTGATGGAAAACAAAAATCTATTCAAGAAATGGTGGATATGGTTTTTAGCTATGGTGAACTTGGATTTCAAGAAGTTGAAACTTCAAAATATTTAATAAGTGTTCTTGAAAAAAATGGATTTACAGTTGAGAAAGGAATTTCAAATATTCCAACTGCTTGGATGG
>JAYVRC010000527.1:0-13007 GCA_043776615.1 Sphingobacteriia bacterium | reverse complement strand
AGTTGTATATGCAAGCAAACAGATAGTTGTAAAAGTTAAGCCAAAAGTTGAGGATAAAATTGAAGTAAAGACAGAGCAAAAAAGAGGTAGGAAATCATTTAAAGAAATTGATGCAACTGTTGATTTGATAGATGTACCCGATGATGAAACCCTTCAAAAAAAATTATATTATTCAATTAGTGAGGTTGCTGCTTGGTTTAAAGTAAATACCTCCTTACTCCGCTATTGGGAGAATGAATTCGACATTCTGCAACCGCGCAAAACAAGAAAAGGTGATCGTTTGTTTAGGGTTGAAGACATCAAAAATCTTCAACTCATTTATTTCCTGCTTCGTCAAAGAAAGTTTTCTATAGAAGGAGCTAAGAGTTATTTAAAAAACAACAAAGGAAAAATTGATACAGAAACGCAACTTGTTCAAACACTCACCCGATTTAAAAACTTTCTCCTAGAATTAAAGTCATCATTAGATTATAAACTATGAACCGTTACATCGGTATTAGCAGCTGCTAATTGAATCTTACTATCTTCCATTAACTTGATAATTGCTAATGTTACTGTTTGTTTGTCCATCAGAAAATGTTCAACAGTCTGTTCTATACTTGTATAATATTCTATATTTATAATATGCGCAGTTTTACCAGTATCGGATAAATAAACCAAACTATTTAACGAAAATGGTTCAGCTATTAATTTGGTTATTTCATTAATTAAATTACTTAGTTGCGTTGAACTTGTAGTAAGACTAACTTCCAATTTTATTTCTGCCTTTCTTTGAGTGCGCAATGAAATATTATCAACAATAGTATCTACCATTTGCTTATTAGGAACAGTTATATAGGTTTTTTCTTGCGTACGAATGCGCGTACTTCTCAATCCAATCTTTTCGATATTTCCCGTAAATCCGTTCACCTTTACTAAATCTCCTGATGCAAATGGTTTGTCGAAAAAGATAATAAAAGAAGCTATCAAATTCTCCATGCTTTCCCTTGTAGCCAAGGCTATAGCAGCTCCCACAATACTTAAGCCCGTTAAGAGATTGCCAATATTTTTATTAAATGAAAAACGAAGTATTAATAATATCCCGATAATAATTAATATCGCTTTAAAAAAATCTTTGAAAAAAATGATCAATTGATTGTCTGCTTGGTCTGGCGTTAGATTGGCTTTTTCTTCCAAAATCATTGCAATGAAATCTATCAATCTAAGACATAACCAAATAAATGTAAGAATTAAAACGCCATCTGCAATTGACTCAATAATTTGTCTAATTTCAACACGATGGATTTTTATATTGATAGCATTGGGGAAATTAAGTTTATCCAAAGCAATTATTCCAACAAGCAACATTAAAAATAAATCAAGCGGTTGAACTACTAAATTTAAAAATGATTCTCTTGCAATTTTCTTCCCAGCTTTACCAGCGAGTTTAAAAAGTAGTTTCGCAATATATTTAGAAATAATTCTTTTGATGATGAATGCCAATAAAATTACAAGCAATACATATAAGTAGCTTTCTACTGTATTATCTAAAATAATTTTTTGTAAAAATTGTTCCATAAGTAAATATCGTTAATGATACTTGCAAAGCTTTACTTCATTGCCATCAAACTCAGCATAAGTAAAATGAGTAATCCAATCGCCTAAATTAATGTACCTACTCAATTCTGATACACGAATATCAATGGGCAAATGCCTATGCCCAAAAATTAAGAAATCAAAATGCTCCTTTTTAATAAGCTCTTTAGAATAAATGATTAACCATTCATTTTCTTCGCCTAAAAATTGCTCATCAGTGCTGCCTGTTTTTTGTCGACTTTTTTTACTGAAATAATTAGCAATTGCAATTCCAATATCTGGATGAATCCACCCAAATAGCCATTTACAAATTGGGTTTCTAAATATTTTTTTAATGAACTTGTATCCATTATCACCCGGACCTAATCCATCTCCATGTCCTAGATAAAAACGCTTATTATTAAAAGTAAAAATCTTGGGCTCGTGATAAACAGGAATATTTAATGCTTGCTCAAAGTAGCCACTCATCCACATATCGTGGTTGCCAATAAATACATGAATAGGTATTCCTGCGTCTGTTAACGCTGCTAGTTTTCCAAATAACCTAATGTATCCTTTAGGAACTACGTTTTTATATTCGTACCAAAAATCGAAAATATCGCCCAAAATATAAATGGATGCGGCAGTTGATTTTATTTCATCTAAAAATTGAATGATTTTTTTTTCACGAATTAAACTAGCAGCAACATCTGGGGCACCAAGATGAAAATCTGACAAAAAATATATCTTTTTATCTGGAGAAACTAACATGCTTTTGGTTATTGCTTTTGGTGCAGATAAGTAAGAATATCACCGCTTTCAATAAAATTACCATTTAATACTGGTTGATTGTACCAATATACCCAAGCTTTTTCGGATGTATCGCCAATTAAAATTGTAGATACTAATCTTGCATACAAAGGATTTGGGTTATCCTCATCTTTTTGTACTCCTTCATAATCATCTAACTGCCCTATTGCCCAAGAAAATTCTGAAGGTTCTTTAATTAAATATAACTCTCCTTTTATAAAATAATTTTCTGTTGTAGGTATACCAACAATAAGCCCATCTAGATCATACAACTTCCCTTTTGTTATTGCTTCCGCTTCTAAAGAAAAATATTTACTAATATAAGTATATGCAGGATGTTGAAACCCACTTCTGAGTGAGCTGTAAACAAACAATCGATGAATGGGATGTTGCATGGTTTAAGTTATTCATTATCTATCAAAAAACAATAAACTTCTTTAGGGCCATGAACGCCAACCACTAAAGTTTTCTCTATATCGGCAGTTCTACTTGGACCCGAAGCCAATGATACCATTGATGGAAAAGCTGTTCCGTATTTATCCCTTAATTGCATGATAGAATCATCTATATCATAAACAAGTTGCTTAGTTTTTGCAATGCAAATATGAACTGGTGCGTATACGCTTACCGTTCTACCACTCTGTTGAGCACTACTTAATAATAAACTTCCTGTTCTTGCTACTAGGTATTCACAACCTGTTATTGAGGCATCACAATCAGTTAAATTATCGGTATAAGTAAGACTAAACCCGTTACTAGCAAAATCATTTTTTATTGCATCTTCTCTGCAATAAATATTTTTCCAACCCCTTGTTTCAAAAAGCAATTGAAGTTGCTTTATTAATTCGCTTTGATCGGCACAATAAGAGAATCTTCCCTGCAAACCAGTGAAATTATCCGCAAACTCAATGGCTAGCTCTTGTGTTGATGGTTGAAAAAAACTTATATTATCAGGAGTTCCGGAAAAGGGAACAGGCACTTTATGGACAAGTGCCTGTTTTATTTTTTTTAAAATATTTGTTCTCGCTTCACTCATTATTCGGTAACTGGAGTTTCTTCTTTTGTTGCTGATTCATCTTTTGATGGTTCAGTAATTGATGGACTTAAAGTAAGCTCAGCTCCTGGAACAATAATCGATTCTTGCTCAATTTCTAGTAATTTCTTTTCTTCAAAAGGACGTTTGCCAATTAATAATTCAACATCACTTTTATGCAATACTTCTTTATCTAATAATTCTTTTGCAAGAACTTCAAC
Organism: Sphingobacteriia bacterium; assembly: GCA_043776615.1. Lineage (GTDB taxonomy): Bacteria > Bacteroidota > Bacteroidia > Chitinophagales > Chitinophagaceae > Sediminibacterium. Next base: position 9,389 of record JAYVRC010000527.1, on the reverse strand, counting down.
TTCATGTTTTTTTACTGTAAGTAAATCTAAAGTGATTTGATATGCATTGTTGATAATACCTCTAACTTCTTCATCTATTATTTTTCCTGTTTCTTCAGAAAAAGGTTTGGTAAAGGTATTTTCTTGAGTAGGATCATAAAAGCTCACATTGCCTACTTTTTTATTCATACCGTATGCTGTTACCATGCTATAAGCAATACGCGTAATTTGTTGTAAATCATTTGCTGCACCAGTTGATATTTTTCCGAAGAAAATTTCTTCTGCAGCTCTACCGCCTAAAGTCATGCAAATCTGATCCATTAATTGATCGGTATTGTAAAGGTATTGTTCTGTTGGAGTGTATTGCGCATAACCCAATGCTGCTGTGCCTCTTGGAACAATAGTGACTTTTAATAAAGGATAGGCATGTTCTAAAAACCAACCACAAACCGCATGCCCCGCTTCATGATAAGCTATGATTGCTTTTTCATGCGGAGCAATGATTTTATTTTTCTTTTCTAATCCACCAATAACTCTATCAATAGCATCTTGAAAATCGCTCATGTCAACTGCTGCCTTACCCTTACGTGCGGCAATTAATGCTGCTTCGTTACAAACATTGGCAATATCAGCACCAGCAAATCCTGGAGTTTGTTCGGCCAATTTATGCAAGTCTAATGTTTCAGAAACTTTGATTGGTTGTAAGTGTACTTTTAAAATGGCTTCTCTTCCTTTTACATCTGGCTTATCAATTGAAATCTGACGATCAAATCTTCCTGGTCTTAAAAGTGCTGAATCTAAAACATCCGGGCGATTGGTTGCAGCAAGAATAATAATTCCAGTATCACCTCCAAATCCATCCATTTCTACTAATAACTGATTCAATGTATTTTCTCTTTCATCATTGCTCATAACCGCATTACGTCCGCGAGCTCTTCCTATAGCATCTATCTCATCAATAAAAATTATACACGGTGCTTTTTCTCTAGCTTGCTTAAATAAATCTCGAACCCTACTAGCACCAACACCTACAAACATCTCAACAAAATCACTTCCACTTAAACTGAAGAAAGGAACCTGCGCTTCACCAGCCATAGCTTTTGCTAATAAGGTTTTACCAGTTCCTGGAGGGCCAACCAACAATGCGCCTTTAGGAATTTTGCCGCCAAGTGCTGTGTATTTTTTAGGGTTTTTGAGGAAGTCTACAATTTCCATCACTTCTACTTTAGCTTCATCTAAACCAGCTACATCAGAAAAAGTAATATTTACTTTTGCACCTTTATCAAATAAAGTTGCTTTCGATTTCCCAATATTAAAAATACCGCCAGGACCGCCACCTGCGGATCCACCTCCGCCCATTTTACGCATCAGTAAAACCCATGCGCCAACAATAAATAATAATGAAAGAACAGTATTAAAAACTGGTCCAAACCACTCAGGATCTGAAACAGGATTATCTGCTACTTTGCTTATTTCTGGATGGGCTATGTAAATATCTTTAAGATCGTCTTTAAAGCTCTTAACGTCGGTTACCTCAAATTCAAACAATGGAACCCCTTTAATTTTAGCTTTCTCTTTGCTAAGGTCTTTTTTGAATTTGGTTACATAAAAATCTTTAGCGAGGCTGTCGGGTTTAATATAAACCCGAATACGATCTTTGTTTTTAACAATATCCATTCTTTCAACATCTCCTTTTAAAAGCATACTGTTGATGAATTCTTGTTCACTAGTTCTAGTTAAATCTGGAGAGAAACGCATGAACTGTGTAGATAGTAAGGCTACTGCAATTATTCCATAGATCCAATATATATTGAATTTGGGGCCCTTTTTGGGAGTCTCGCCTTTTTCGGTATTTATTTCTTTAGGTTGTCGGTTTTCCATTGGTGTTGCTTAATTTCTTCTTATAATAATGCTTTCGCTTATAAAATGTTTAAATAATACTACAAATCGTGTAGTTGTGATACAGCATCGCTCCACATTTCTTCTAATTGATAAAATTTTCTTGAATCGGGATGCATTACATGCACAACTACATTCACATAATCTATTAATACCCACTGAGCTGCTTGTTTACCTTCATGTTTATAAGGTAATTCACCACAAAGTAGCCTTACCTGATCTTCTATATAATCACTGATTGCTTTTATTTGAGTGGTACTGGTAGCTTCACAAACAATAAAAAAATCAGCAGAAGCTTCAGGTATTTTCCGAAGATCTAGGCTAATAATATGCTCACCCTTTTTATCTAAAATTGCCTGAATTATAGTTTTAAAGATTTTTGAATTGCGCGTTAACCTTGTTATGGCGCTTTTTTCACGAGACTTCAGAACAGAAAGTGGTTCCAATAAAAATGAATATTTTAGTTTATTAATATAGCCTGTTTAACTTTGCCAAAAATAGTAATTCTTTGCTACGATCAGCTGTTAAAAGTACTATCGGTAACTCATTTACAGAATTGTCTACCACAAATAGTACCAACATCTATGCCATGGACAAGCTGCAAGCTAATTTGGCTGCTCATGGAGCTGCATTTTTTGCTTGGGAACAAACTGATGGCAAAGGTCAAATGGGTAAACAATGGCTTGCCAAAAAAGGTGAAAACTGCTTACTTTCTATTGTTTTAGACCCTTCTTTCTTAACTATTAACCAACAGTTTGCTATAAGTGTAGCTGTAGCTCTTGCTGGGTATGATTGTTTATCTGAATATGTTCCGGAAGATTTACATATTAAATGGCCCAATGATCTTTATTATCGTGACAGAAAGGCAGCAGGGATACTCATCGAAAACAGTCTCCATGGCAATAAATGGGTTTGGGCAATTGCAGGCATCGGCATAAATGTTAATCAAACAACATTTCCTGATATACTTAATAAAGCAGTTTCAATTAAACAGATTACGGGCAAAAATCATGATCCACTAAAGATTGCAAAAGAGTTTTGTAGATTTTTAGAATCACGTTACAACCAACTTAAAAATAATAGCTTACATGATTTGTTTGCCCTATATAATGATCGCCTCTATAAAAAAGGGCAAATAGTAAAACTGAGGAAGAATAATATAGTAGGCGATTACCTAATTAAATATGTAAACCTTTCAGGAGAATTGGTAGTTGATGCTGGGATTGAGCAAAAGTTTACTCATGGGAGCATAGAGTGGATTTAAAAAAGAAACAAAATTCTAGAAAATGATTTTTACATGTTATGTATTGATAGAGCTACTATGTGGTAGGATTTCAAACCTATTTTCTTTGTTTTACAATTTTGCGTAACCTAATGATTCAATATCCATAACGCCTTTAGTTAAATATGTTTTCCCGTTACTTAATAAATATAGGTTATCACTTATATCAATAATATGCCTATACATATGGTCCGTGATTAGAAAACCCTTATTTAATTTTTCTTCTTCAAAAAGTTTTTTTACTTTTTCAATTTGTATTGGATTTAACTGAGTGAAAGGTTCATCTAAAAGAGCAAATTGTGATCTAGATTTCACAATTAGATATAATTCAATTAACCTTTTTTCTCCTCCAGAAAAACTACCAAATGAAGATTTTACTTTTGTTGAAAACTCTGAAAATTGACTACTAAACTCTCGATAATCTAAATCAAAATCTTGAAATACGCGATTAAGTGAGAGTGATTTGGGTATAAAATTAAACTGAGGTAAATACACAATCAAGTCAGGCCTTTTAAAACTTTCTACAACAGAAATAAGATCAAATCGAATTGATTTCTCAGTTGGTATTAGTCCATAAATAATTTTCATTAGACAAGATTTACCTTGACCATTTCTGCCTAATAATCCTGTTATTTTTCCTTTTTCGCATTTGAGGTAAATATCAGATAATATTATTCGTCCGTCTATATTATACTGAACTCCGTCTATCTCTAAAATATGATTCATTTTAAATAATATGTCAGTATGATGAATAGAATAAATAATACAAAATCATAAGATATAGTAGTTATCCAAAGCAACGTTTTTGAAATCCCTAAATTTTGGTAGTAATAATATTCATTTTTTTTATACGCATTAATAAAATAATAAGTAATTATTAGTGTTAGGACTTTACACCAAAAAATACCGAAGAAAACAGTAAATCCATTGAACCAAAATGATCTAATACAAAAGGCGGTAATAATGGATGATAGCAATAAATAATTTTTATAAAAGGTCCATATTAGTCTTATAGTTTTTAAAAAATTCATATTATAAACCTGAAAGCATTTTGAATTCAACAGATTTTTACTTTCTAAAAATCTAAAATAATAAATAGTTTAGAATGCATACTTTAGTACTTAAAGATAATCTATAATTCTCCATTTTAAAGGGAGAATAGAAGTGCGAAGTTTACCATGAGCAGAATGAATAGTTTGTTTACTTTCGCTAAAATTTAAAAAGATGGATGAAATAAAACTCACTCAATTTTCTCATGGCGCTGGATGTGGGTGTAAAATTGCCCCGGCAGTTTTAGAAACTATACTTTCTTCATCTTCAATACAACCTAATTACCCCAACTTACTAGTTGGAAATAGTAGTAAAGATGATGCTGCTATTTATAATATGGGGAACGGAACTGCATTAATAAGTACAACCGATTTTTTTGTTCCGATTGTAGATGATCCTTTTCAATTTGGACAAATTGCAGCAGCAAATGCAATTAGTGATGTTTATGCCATGGGCGGTAAACCCATTATGGCATTGGCTATTCTTGGATGGCCAATAGAAAAACTTTCTGCTCAAATTGCACAACAAGTAATTGAAGGTGGTAGAAGTATGTGCGTAGCAGCCGGAATACCATTGGCCGGAGGACATAGTGTTGATACAGCTGAACCAATATTTGGACTATCAGTAAACGGATTAGTAGCTATCGAAAATATTAAACAAAATAACACCGCGAAAGAAGGCGATATTTTATTGCTTACTAAACCATTAGGTGTTGGCATTTTATCTACCGCACAAAAAAGAGGATTATTAGAAGAAACTGATTTAGCTATACTAATACAACAACTCACTCAACTGAATAAAGTGGGTGAAGCACTTGGCAATTTAAAAGCAGTTCATGCAATGACCGATGTTACTGGTTTTGGGTTGATTGGCCACCTGATGGAAATGGCAGAAGGAAGCGGATTAGGCGCTATCATTAATTATAGTAAAATAAATATTCTTGAGTCTGCTAAAAAACTATTGGCTCAAAGAATTGTACCTGATGCTACCTACCGAAATTGGAATGCATATAGTAGTCAGGTGGCTTTTGCAAAAGGAGTTGATGTAATGCAAGCATTCTCTATTTTACCTGATCCTCAAACAAATGGTGGATTATTAATAGCGGTAGATCCTTCCTCGTTGAAAGAAGTTCAAACAGTTTTATCTTCATTTGGACTAGAAAATTTTATAGAACCAATTGGTACAATAACAGCCAAACAAGAAAAAAGAATTTCAGTAGAATTATAATAGTTGATCAATTATATGCGCCAATTTTCTGTCTAAATCAGTCACCGTATTGTTTGCATCGTGTGTGCTCAATTTGATTTCAACTGTGTTGTAAACATTGCTCCAGTTTGGATGATGATTTATTTTTTCTGCCGCTAAAGCTACTCTACACATAAAAGAAAATGCTTCTGAAAAATTGTTGAAAGTAAATTTTTTGTACAAACAGTTATTCTCTTCTTTCCAATTTTCGGTTTGCATAAAATTTTTTAATTGATTAAAAAACCATGTTGCCTTTATTCTTAATCTGTTCATTGGTTAACTCTGTAATCATTTGCACGCCATTTAAATTACGAATTGATTGCCTAATCCAATTACATTTTTCATCATCAACAAAATCGTATTTCATCAGCCACAAAAAATCCATATGCTTAAACTCAGGCAATAAATATTCACCATCGAATTGGTTTTGGTATAAATAATGAATTAACGGAGTGTTGGGTTCATTATATTGATAAATAGAAAAATAATAATTTCTATTTTTCTTTTTTAAATGAATTTCAATTTCTGGATTTAGTCTAAAATCGTATCCCAGCATATTATTTAACTGCATACAAAATTGATAATTCTTTACAGTTGCGGTAATGCCCAATAACCGAGTCTCATCAAAAAAATCATCATTTAATTCATCTACATCTAAAAGCAGTTTTTTCATGCTGTTTTTTTAAAACTCTAACTCAATTTTTTTCTCTTCCGCTCCTCTTCTTAAAATTAAAAAAGTTTTATCACCTTTCTTAAACTTAGCTAATGATTGCATGTAACTATTTACATCAACAAATTTATATTCTCCCAATTGCAATAAAATATCTCCTGCCTGTAGGCCCTTTTTCTCAGCTAGTTTACCCGGACTAACTCCATCAATTCGCATACCTGTTCCAGAAAATCCATAATCGGGAATTACGCCTAAGCTAACAGTAAAACGGGTGCTCCTGCCCATTTGTTGTTCTGCAGTTTTAGTAAACGCAATTTTGCCCTTATCATTTGTTTTTTCTATCAAGGAATACACCATCTGCAAAATGGCCGATTCGCCTTCGTAATTAATTTTATCCCAATCATCGGTTGCTTTGTGATAATCGGAATGACTACCCGTAAACAAAAACAAAACAGGAATATCTTTTCTATAAAAACTAGCATGATCGCTAGGACCGCTACCAGCACTATCAATTTTAATGGAGAACTTATTCGTAACTGTAGGAATAACAGTAGACCAAATAGGTGAAGTTCCAAAACCACCGATTGTTAATTTTCTTGCTGTATCATACCTTCCTACCATATCCATATTAATCATATAGTTTGGCGATATTGTAGTTGTAGGTTTATCTAACCAATACTTGCTCCCAAACAAACCTAATTCTTCACCCGAAAAATGAATAATTAAATAATTATTATTGGATGGCGACTTTATGGTCAACTTTCTTGTTAACTCAATCAATGCAGCAGTGCCACTTGCATTATCATCTGCACCATTATGAATAATATATCCAGTATCTAACGCATTTTTGTCTTCGCCGTAGCCTAAGTGATCGTAATGTGCTCCTAGTATTACTGTATTAGCAGCGTTATTATTAATATATCCAACAATATTGTTGGCCTTGCGAATTTTGTTTTCAAATAAAATATTTAAATCAATATTTACAGTAGCAGTAAAATCATTCAAGTGTTTTTTTAATCCTTCTTTGGTAATGTAAATAACTGGAATTGATAAAGTAGCAGATTGATCATTTTTATTGTACTGAATATTATCAATCGTACTTGAAGTATTAAATAAAAACAGTGCGGTAGCTTTTTTAGCAGCAGCAGCAGTTGCTTCTTTTTTTATAATTTCCTCAATATCAAAATGAATATTGTTTTTATTTTCTTCAACTATTTCTGCAATATCTTTAAACCAAGGTTGATTGGCTTCGCTCAAAGCTACTGCAGGATTACCCTTAGCCGATTTAGGTGCACTAAATGCCAAAGGAAAATAATCATCCATCAAGAGTAAATTTTTGCTATCTAATTTTAAATAAGTAGCAGGTGAAATTTGTTTGCCTTCATTAATTTCAAACTCTTGTACAAAGCCATTGTTTCCTTTTGGCGTTAACCCCATTTGTTTGTATTGATTAACTATATATTCCATTGCCAATAACTCACCTTTTGTTCCTGTTCTTCTGCCTTCCAATTGGTCACTGGCCAAATACTGGATATGCTTCCTTAAATTTGAAATAATTTGTAGGTTTTCTTTTTCGGCTGCTAAACGAAGTTTTCGTTTTGATTGTGCATCTAATAAACTAGGTAAAAAAATAAATAACGCAATCCATTTACTCATAAAAACAAATTATGATACAAAAGTAAGTGGATGAAGGTATATTCTGTTCCCAAACTCGTAACCTTATGCAAATTCTTGCAACTACTTTTGCAATCTGGCAAATCAAAAATACCATATAGCATTAGTAGGAAATCCCAATAGCGGTAAAAGCTCGTTATTTAACGCCCTAACAGGATTAAACCAACAAGTAGGTAATTTTCCTGGGGTTACAGTTGATAAAAAAACTGGCGCGTATTCTATTGAAAACAAAAAAGACACCGAGCTAATTGATTTACCAGGCACTTATAGTTTATACCCTCGTCGCTCGGATGAATGGGTGGCTTATAAAGTGATGATGGGTACCGATCAAGAGATTAAAGCTGATATGATTTTATTGGTTGCCGATGCCAGTAACCTTAAAAGAAATCTGCTGTTTTGCAGTCAGATCATTGACCTTAAAATTCCGGTAGTTATGGCGTTAACCATGAACGACCTAGCTATTAAAAAAGGAATTAAAATAGATATTGCTGGTTTAGAAAAAAGTCTGGGAATACCTGTTGTTGCAGTTAACCCAAGAAAAAACAAAGGCTTGGGTGAACTTAAAAAAGCCATTGCATTATTAACTAAAACCAAGGCAGCAACTTTAAAACTAAATAACGACTTCATTGAAATTGACCAATTAGCCACAACAGCAATTGAAGAAGTACAACAATTATTTCCTGAAATAAGTAAATATGCTGCAATACATCATTTAATTAATTATGAGGAGTTGGACATCAATAATAATCATGCCGGTATTCCTGCAATAGTTGCAAAAAATAATTTCAACCCTACCAAAACACAAGCAGAAGAAATTATGCATCGCTATACACATATTCGACAGATAATGAAGGAATGTGTAATAGAACCTGGCCCATTAGAGAAAAAAATGTACAGCGATAAGATAGATAATATTTTATTGCATCGTACTTGGGGTTATATCATTCTTTTAGCAGTATTGTTTTTATTGTTTCAAAGTGTATTTGCAATTGCCAAATACCCAATGGATGGAATTGAATTTGCTTTTGCACAAATGAGCAGCTGGCTTTCTACTCATTTATCCGATGGTTGGTTAAACGATTTAATTGTTAATGGATTGGTTGCAGGACTTAGTGGAATATTTGTTTTTGTGCCACAAATAATGATTTTATTCGGACTTATTACTATGCTAGAAGATAGTGGCTATATGGCACGCATCGGTTTTTTAAGTGATCGACTTATGCGTAAAGTAGGGCTTAATGGCAAAAGTGTAATGCCCATGATCAGCAGTTTTGCTTGTGCAGTTCCTGCCATTATGAGTGCGCGTAATATTGAAAATAAAAAAGAAAGGCTACTCACTATTTTGGTAACTCCATTAATGAGTTGTAGTGCAAGATTACCTGTGTACACTATTTTAATTGCATTGGTAATTGATGATCATTATTATTTTGGATTTATTAGTCTGCAAGGCTTAGTAATGATGGCTTTGTATTTCTTAGGAACCTTCATGGCTTTGTTTGTCAGCTATATTTTAAAATGGTTCATCAATATAAAAGAAAAAAGTTTTTTTATTCTTGAGTTGCCATTGTATCGCTCACCACGTTGGAAAAA
>JAYVRC010000526.1:0-3302 GCA_043776615.1 Sphingobacteriia bacterium | reverse complement strand
AAGGAAGAAAAGGATGAAATGTTTCGTCACTTGTTTCAATTTGCTCCTTGGAATAAACTTCCGCCCGAAAGAAAGAAAGAACTGTTGTTACGCGAAGGTGGTTTAACAAGAACAGCGGCTATATCCCAAAACACAAGTATCGTTATTACCAATCATAATGGACAACAATTTTCTGCAGAAGAAAAAGATATTCTGAAGCGCTTTGGATATGTGTTTGAACAAGCATATACTCGCTTCCTCGATCTACAAAAAGCAGAAGCACAGGCAAGAGAAGCACAGATTGAAGTTGCTATTGAAAAAGTACGTTCTACTTCTTTAGCGATGCATAGAAGTTCGGATATTAGCAATGTAGTTGAAGCCGTGGATGCCAAATTAAGGGAATTGGGATTAAATGTAAGTGGGGGTATTTGTGTAACCGTTTTTCCTGAGGGAACTAAAGATTTTTTAAATTGGATTGTATTAACTGATAACGAAGTAAAAACGGAGTCATATTATCAATATTATTTTGATTCAACTATTTTTCGAGAATTTTTTCAAGCACGTGATGGCGGTTTAGACTATATCAATAAAGTATATAACCAAATAGATTCAAATGATCATCTTCAAAAAATATTTAAACAAGATGCGTATCAAAAAGTTCCCAAAGAAGTTAGAGAAGCAATGTTGGCACAAACCAATTATGCCTATGCTTCTGCTTTTAATAAATATACTGGCATTCAAGTTTTTTATTTTGATGGATACTTATTGACGGATTATTATAAAGATGTTTTAAAAAGATTTTCTAAGGTTTTTGAACAAGCTTATATCCGCTTCCTCGATCTGCAAAATGCAGAAGCGCAAACCCGTGAAGCACAAATTAACCTTGCTGTTGAAAGGGTAAGAGCGAAGGCCCTGGCAATGCACAAATCGGATGAAATACATGAGGTAGTTTATACATTACGCCATGAATTATTTGGGCTAAACCTCGAAGGTATTATGGGTTCAACCATTTGTTTGCAACAACCCAACGGGCTAATTAGACTATGGGATATTACAGACGTTGAAACTACAGGACGCTACAGCTGGGATTTTCTTTTTGATATCAACCAAATTGATTCATGCCTCTGGGTGAAAAGAATATGGAATTCTCAGGAGCATATTGTTGCTGCGGAACAGGATTCAAAGGATATTAAACGAACATTAAAATGGGTTGCACAATATGATCAAAAAATGGCCGATGATATAACTGTGCTACTTGAAAGTAATCAAATAACACATGTATGGCATAGGGCAGTAAAACTGATTGGTGGTATATTAATTGCCGACTTTGCTAATGAGGCACCAGCTGAAATTGATCCCATCTTATTAAAAATCGGTGCTGCATTTGATCTTGCATATACCCGTTTTCTCGATCTGCAAAAAGCCGAGGCACAGGCAAGAGAAGCAAGAATAGAAGCGGCATTGGAGAAGGTACGCTCCCGCTCTTTGGCCATGCACAAAAGTGAGGAATTAAAAGAAGTAGTAAATACAGTTTATGAAAGAATCAAAGAATTAAATTTAGATATTGATTCGATCTCTATTATTGTAAATACTGCGGATGAACAGAATATCGATTATTGGATAGCCAATGAAAATGCATCTTATCCCTCGAAACTTACTGTACCTGTTAACAGCAATGATCGCGATGATAATCGTATTTCAATTGATTTTTTTACTAATCGAAAAACGCATACACATTTTTCAAAAACCTATTCCTTAGAGGAAAAAAATATTTATTTCCTTGATTTATTTGAAAACAGCGAGTTTACAAAAATATCCGAAGAAAGAAAACAATTTCTGTTAACCATACATGCGTATGCTTTGTCTATAGCCTATACCAAAAATGCTGCATTGGTATTTGCAAAATATGAAGCGAAATTATATTCCAAAGAAGAGAATATAGTTTTGCAACGATTTGCAAAAGTATTTGAACAAACCTATACTCGTTTCCTCGATTTACAAAAAGCAGAAGCACAAACCCGAGAAGCACAAATAGAAGGTGCATTAGAGAGAGTAAGAAGTCGCTCTGTAGGCATGCAAAAAAGCGAAGAGCTTAAAGAAGTAATTCAAATTGTATTTGACCAATTTGTTCATTTAAATATAAAAATTGATCATACAGGATTTGTTGTGGAATATAAGCCAAAAGGCAATTGGCATTTTTGGATCGCTGATCAACAAGAAATTCCTAATTATGCAATAGTTCCCTATTTTGATTCTGTATGGGGAAATAGTTTTAGTGAAGCAAAAGAAAAGGGAATTGATTTCTTTACAACGCTTCTCAATTTTGAAGAAAAAAATAAATTTTACCGCGATCTATTAAGCTTAATGCCTGGATTGCCAGAGCAGGCAATGCAATTTTATTTTAGTAGTCCTGCCCTTGCAATATCAACAGCATTGTCAGAGAATGTAGCATTGTATATCGAGAATTTTTCTGGCATTCCTTATTTAGATGAAGAGAATGCGGTGTTGATGCGCTTTTGTAGAGTATTTCAACAAACGTATACTCGTTTCCTCGATTTACAAAAAGCAGAAGCACAAACAAGGGCTGCAAAAATTGAAGGGGCATTAGAAAGAGTTCGAGCAAGAGCCCTGGCCATGCAACAACCAGAGGAGTTGAAGGAAGTAGCGGAAGTATTGCGGCATGAAATGGGGTTGCTTGGTGTAGAAGAATTGGAAACCTGTAGCATTTATATAAACGATGTTCAGGCTGAAAAAGCAGAATGCTGGTATGCACTAAAAGATATTCATTCAAAGGAGAAGAAATTAGTGAATGACTATTTTACCCTAGATTTAAATGATACTTGGGTAGGCAGAGAAATGCTCAGGTTTTATAAGTCTCCGCAAAATCAAACTTCGGTGTTGATGCAGGGAGCTAATCGTAAAGAATGGATAAACTACTGTGAAGAAAAATCGATTCCATTCCGTGGCTACTATGGTGAAGTAATACCTGACAGAACCTATCATTTGTATAAATTTTCTCATGGAGCAATTGGTGCAGCAGCTGCTGGTGATATATCAATAGAAAGCTGGGACTTATTAAAAAGAGCCGCTTCTGTTTTTTCATTGGCATATTCTCGTTTTAAAGATCTAACACAAGCCAGAACAGACTTGATACAATTAAAAGTAGAAAAGAAAAAAGCTGAAGATGCATTAACTGAATTGCAGGCCGCGCAAAAGCAATTGATTCAATCCGAAAAAATGGCAAGCCTTGGAGAACTAACTGCAGGTATTGCGCATGAGATACAGAATCCGCTGAATTTTGTAAATAATTTTAGTGAGGTAAG
>JAYVRC010000525.1:0-3314 GCA_043776615.1 Sphingobacteriia bacterium | reverse complement strand
GCTTTTGCGGTGATGGCACTTTGATTTCTAATTGAAACCCTGCATCTTCAACAGCTTTAGAGGTATTATTGCCAAAAGCTCCCAAAATGGTACCATTTTGCTTAAATTTAGGGTAGTTGTCTAGTAAACTTTTTACTCCGCTCGGGGTAAAGAAACAAATTACATGGAAATCTTCTTTATCCATCACATTAGAAATGTTATTGCTAATGGTTCTGTACATAAAACCAAGTTGATGCTCGCATTTGTTGTTTTTTAACCAACTCACAATTTCATTATCCTGTTGATTCTCACTACATACATACAAAAATTTTTCTGCTTCTTTGTGTTTATTAATTACATCAAAAAAACTTTTATTAGTTCCATCTGCGCCATAAAACACTTTTCTTTTTCTGTACAAAATAAATTTCTGAAGATATAAGGCAACTGATTCTGTAATACAGAAATATTTAGTGTCTTGCCCTACATTAATTTTCAACTCTTCGCTCATTCTGAAAAAATGATCAATTGCGTTACGACTAGTAAAAATAATACCTGAAAAAAGGGATACATCAATTTTTTGCTTCCTAAAATCTCGAGCAGGAATACCTTCTAATAATATGAATGGATGAAATACAAGTTCAACACTATGTTTTTTCTCCAGATCAAAATAAGGCGATTTTTCGCTTTCTGGTCGAGGCTGAGAAATCAGGATTTTTTTAACCGCTTTGTTTGTTTCTGAGTGTTTTGACCCTTTTTTGATCATACGGCTGTTCTAAAATTTTTGCAAATTTAACTCATCAACCGATATAATTAACCATTAGCTTATAAAGTAATAGCATCGGTAAAATTTCTACAGAACAAAGGTACAGGAAAAAATGGAAAGCATTGAGTTTCAAGTCATTCCGCAATGATGCAAAAGACATAAAATACCGATATAATAGCAACAATAGTACAAGTATGATAGAGAGTGTAAACACAATTTTAGTATACTCATCTTCAGCAAAAGCAAGAAAAATGGTAAAGGGGATTAATAAAATACCTAAAATTCGATTCACCATTAGCACTAAAAAAGTATAACTGCCTGCAACAACCCTATTATTGAAAACCCAACCAGCAAAAGATACAAATATATATTTCCCTAAATATATAAACACTAGCAAAGCAACTACATAACCATAAAGATTATTAAAAGGAAGCAAGGACCATTCTTGGTATTTAACCACAAGGGTAATAAAAAGCCCTGTTGATATTAAAAACAGTAAATTAATTAATAATGAAGCTACCCCATCTTGCAGCAGTTGTTCTTTGGTTTGTTTTTGCCTTAATGAGGTTTGAAAAAACAAGGAAAATAGATTCTTGAAATATTTGGGGAACACCAATTTAATAAAAGCCAACAAAAAAACATTGCCAAAAACCAAATAAAATAAAAGGTCTTTAGAGGGATGTTCTTTAAAATCAATGAACATTTTAATCGGTGTTTTATCCATAGGCAAATAAATATTCCGCATATATTGTTCATAGGCAGATCCGTAAATTGGACTTTTTACTGGAAAAAAGATCGATTTTTTAATAGAGTCTTGAACCAAAGAATCTCTAAATAATGAATCAATTTTAAGCTGTTTACTTGAATCAGGTAGCGTTTGTATTATTTGCCATTTAACTAAAGTATCCGCTAATTTCGCAGAATCGTTCTGTGCATAAATTGCAGAGTTGTATAGATAAAAAAATAACAGAAAGAAAATAAGTCGCACTGATTTCATCAGCACAAAAATATTGAATGGTATTGATTAAACACAATTGATAGCAGAACAATACTAATTTTATTCATAATTACTAATATGGCTGGTATTTATATTCATATCCCTTTTTGCAAAAAAGCCTGTAATTATTGCAATTTTCATTTTTCAGTTAATCAGCAATTGATGCCTGAAATAGTGAGTTCAATAGTTAAAGAAGCTGTGCTAAGGAAAGAATATCTATCCCAAAATATTGAAACAGTTTATTTTGGAGGTGGTACTCCATCTCTTTTGTCCGGAAACCAGTTGAAATTTATTTTGAATGAATTACACCAATTATTCTCCATTGTTGAAACAGCTGAAATAACACTAGAAGCTAATCCTGATGATATTTTGATTGAAAAATTAACAGAATGGAAAGCTGCGGGTATTAATCGATTAAGCATCGGCATTCAATCATTTTTTGAGGAAGATTTGAAATGGATGAATAGGGCACATAATGCAGATCAAGCTTTAGCATCAATTTTAAATGCCCAAAAAGCTGGTTTCGAAAATATCTCCATCGATTTAATTTATGGGGGTCCTACTTTAAGTGACGAACATTGGCAAAAAAACTTACAAATTGCTGCTGAATTTTTAGTTCCGCATCTTTCTTGTTATGCTTTAACTGTAGAACCCAAAACTATACTATCCAAAAAAATAATCAACAAAGAGCTTTCAGATGTTGATCATGAAAAACAAGCCAATCATTTTAATCAGTTACAGTCATTTGCAACATTAGCAGGATATAATCATTATGAAATTTCTAATTTAGCATTAACGGGCAAAGAAAGCAAACACAATGCTAATTACTGGTCTGGTGAGCATTACTTAGGACTGGGACCAGCAGCCCATTCTTTTAATGGAAAGAGCAGGCAATGGAATGTTTCAAATAATAGTTTGTACAAAACATCTATTCAACAGAATATCATTCCATTCGAAATTGAGTTTTTAACTACTACACAAAAACTGAATGAATATATGATGACTTCATTGAGAACTTCCAATGGTATTAATTTGAATCATATTAAATTGATAGCTGGAGAATCAATGTCAGCAAAAGTTTTACGAGAAAGTGAAAAATATATAATTAATAATAAAATAGAACTAAATTCAGGTCATTTAATGCTTACCAACGAAGGTAAATTTTATGCCGATGGAATTGCTGCAGATCTATTTCAACTTTAATGAACCTGTTCAACTGTATTTTCGATTGTATGAAGTAGCGACATTAAAACAGGATAAAAATCGTGTTTTGTTGGATGCTTTTTATTTAACTTCTCTTTTATATTATCGATACACATCAATAGTTGATCCTTACTAACACTCTGTTTCTTAATATGATTAGGACCATGAATTTCAAAATCATCTCTAATTAAATCTACCATCGATACCTGAAATATTCTCGATAATTCTTTAAGATGGTGAACAGTTAGTGCTGTACTTCCTGTTTCAATTTTACTGTACGCATTTTGAGAAATATTCATTGCTTTTGCAACAAAATCTTGCGTAAAATTTTTAGTTTCTCTATTTTTTTTTATGATACTTGCTGGCACTTTA
>JAYVRC010000524.1:0-13129 GCA_043776615.1 Sphingobacteriia bacterium | reverse complement strand
TCAATACTTTTTTATCAATATTGGTGGTGTCTAGAATAGTTCTGTTAAAATGAACTTGATAATTAAACATGCTAACCACCAAATTATCTACCCCAAATTTTACTTTTAATTTTGCATTTAGATCAATCAATGTTTTTTTATCATCAACAGTACCTCCAGGCAATTTATTTTCTTTCATAAAACCAGGGATATGCGCAACTGCATGGTCGGCACTTAAGAAAGCTGTGTATTTCCCTTTACCAACTTTTGCATCTAAAAAATCGAAAAGTTTTCCAAGCTCTTCATCTAATCGAACATAGTCATCGACTTGTTCCCAAGAATTTGGACCAAAAGCGTGACCTATATAATCAGGCGAAGAAAAACTCACTGCTAAAAAATCGGTAATTTCATCTTTGCCTAAATCTTCTGCTATAATAGCTGCTTTTGCCATTTCGCTGGTTATTGTATTTCCATGGGGAGATGAAGAAAGTTTGCCATATCCTTCTGCATCGGCTCTTTTTAATTCATATGGCATTTTAGTTTGTGATTTTCCAAAAGGAGTGTTTTCATAATTTTTTTCATCCGCAGTTGCATATTGTAAATATTCATCGTCTTTTAATCTTTTGGTCCATCCAAGTTTTAAAAGCGAATCGCCTAATTTTTTGTTGTTAAAATCAGTTACCCAATTGGGCAATTGATTCATATAATAAGTACTTGTTATAAAATTACCAGAATTAGCATCAAACCAATATGCGCCATTGGCAGCATGTCCAGCTGGCAAAATTGATCCTCTATCTTTTAATGCTATGCCAATTACTTTGCTTTTAAAATTAGTGGAGAGTCTCAATTCGTCGCAAATAGTAGTAGTAAGCATGTTTCTTGGACTCATTTGTCCGTCACTTGCTCCTTTCGCACCCACACCATCCACCGTTTTATCTTCTGCGCAATAAACGGCTCTTTTTAACTGACCATCATACCAAGCATTACCAGTAATGCCATTAATTGAAGGAACTGAACCAGTGTAAATACTAGTATGCCCACAAGCAGTAACAGAAGGGGTATAACCAATTTGAGTATTATCGCAACTGAAACCTTGGTTCATCATTCTTTTGAAACCACCATCAGATTTAAACAATGGAGCAAAACGATATAGATAATCCCATCTCATTTGGTCAATCACAATCCCAATTACAAGCTTTGGTGAACTTGTACTTAATTTATCGGTAGGCTTAATGGCTTTTTGCGAGTATAAATAATGTATGTTTAAAATACTTATTCCTATTAATAAGCAGGTATAAAACAAACTATTTTTTGAGATTCTTTTTGTACTAAAAACTTGCATAATCGTTAATTAGTGGCTAAAGATAAGCATTGGTGTATAAATCCATTTGCGCTTTCCTTCATTTTCATTAATTTTGCACAGTTTTAATAAAAGATAATTATTAATTAATATGGCAGATATATTCGAAAAATTATTAAGAAATGCGGGCCCTTTAGGTCAACATCGTGAGCGTGCTCATGGCTACTTTTCATTTCCTAAATTAGAAGGGGAAATAAGTAGTAGAATGATTTTCAGAGGAAAAGAAATGATTGTATGGAGCCTAAATAATTATTTAGGGTTGGCCAATCATCCTGAAGTCAGAAAAATAGATGCTGATGCCTCAAAAGAATATGGCTTGGCTTATCCAATGGGAGCGAGGATGATGAGTGGGAACTCTAATCATCATGAGCAATTAGAGCGAGAATTAGCCACATTTGAAGGCAAAGAGGATTCAATTCTTATGAATTTTGGTTACCAAGGCATTATGAGCACTATTGATGCTATTTGCGGTAGACATGATATTATTGTTTATGATGCAGAAAGTCATGCTTGTATAATTGATGGTTTAAGATTGCATCCTGGGCACAGATATGTATTTAAACACAATGATTTAGAGGATTGCGAAAAGCAATTAACAAGAGCAACACAGTTAATTGAGAAGCAAAAAACCGGTGGTATATTGCTTATTACTGAAGGTGTTTTTGGAATGGCTGGCGATCAAGGTAAATTAAAAGAGATAGCTGCATTAAAATCGAAATACGATTTTAGATTGATGGTTGATGATGCCCATGGATTTGGAACATTGGGTAAAACTGGTGCTGGTGCTGGAGAAGCGCAAGGATGCCAAGATCAGATAGATTTATACTTTTCTACTTTTGCAAAAAGCATGGCATCAATCGGTGCTTTTATGGCTGGTGATAAAGCGATCATTGATTTTATTAGATACAATATTCGTAGTCAAATATTTGCTAAGAGTTTGCCAATGCCAATAGTATTGGGCAATTTAAAACGCTTAGATAT
The DNA here is from genome assembly GCA_043776615.1 of Sphingobacteriia bacterium. Lineage (GTDB taxonomy): Bacteria > Bacteroidota > Bacteroidia > Chitinophagales > Chitinophagaceae > Sediminibacterium. The sequence goes on along the minus strand of JAYVRC010000524.1, from coordinate 10,809 downwards.
GTTACGTACCATGCCAGAATTGAAAGATAAATTATGGAGCAATGCGCTGAAATTACAAAATGGACTAAAAGCTCGTGGATTTGATATTGGCAAAACTGATAGTCCTGTTACTCCGGTTTATATGACTGGTGGTGTAGAAGAAGCTTCTGCTATGGTAATGGATTTAAGAGAGAATTATCATGTGTTTGCTTCAATTGTTATATACCCTGTAATTCCAAAAGGACATATTATTTTCCGTTTAATTCCTTCAGCTGCTCATACTGACGCTGATATTGAAGAAACATTAATTGCATTTAGCGAAACTAAAGCTAAGCTTGATGCTGGCTCTTATAAGGCTGAAGCTATACCGAATATGGCACAGGCCTAGATGACGGGAGTGCTTAATAAAACAATAAGGGTAAGTAACAATTGAGTTGTTCTTACCCTTATTTATTCAAGTTTATTAACCTACAATTTCTTAATCAACTCATTCGCCATACGAACATAATCGTCGTTCTTAGCCTCTGTTGCAATAGTAATACATTTTTCAGCGCTTGCTTTTGCTCCAACTTTATCGCCCATGTCTTTTTGAATCTTTGCTGTTTGCAAGAACATCCAAAAACCTTTTGGATTTGCCTCTGTAGCTTTCTTAGCATTCTCTAGTGCTTTAGCATTATTCTTATCCAACTCATAGTAAAATGTAGAAGCAGTAAAATAATTAGCAGCACTTACTTTATCTGCACTCAATGTTTTTTCTACTTGGGCACGTATGCGATCTTTTACATTGGTACTCATAGGAACACTAACTGCTGTGTTTCCCCACATGATATGTAATTCACAGCTTTCGGCTTGTACATTTGCAAATTGCATTGTTAATGATTCTATAGCATGACTATTTATTTTATTTGCTTTGACTTTAAAACGAACAACATCTTCACTTTCTTTATAACCGTCAGTTCCCCAGTTAGTCAATCCCTTGTTGATTACAATTTCCCACATATCTTTTGCAGGAACTACATACAATACATAAGAACCAGTGTCTAATAATTTACCACCCATCATTACATTGTCTGAAAAATAAAGACGAGTTGCAGCGTTTGCGCCTGCTCTCCATAATTTACCTAATGGAGCTAATTCGCTGTTGTCTTTTAACAAAGCTCTTCCCTTAATATTCGGGCGAGAATAAGTTAAATCAATTTTTCCCATTCCAAAATCTTGAGAAATTTTTTGTGTTGAGCTAGGGGCTGGCATTTTAATTTGAGCCATTCCAGATAATCCGCATAATAAAACTACGGCAAGCATTATTTTTTTCATATTCTTGATTTTTAAGAAAGCAAACCTACGTTTTGCCATTGAATTGGTATAATAATTTTTAATTACTTAAATCCTGGGTGAAATCGTTGAAGCGTATCTCTAAGGAAATCGCGGTCTAAATGGGTATAAATTTCAGTCGTAGTAATGCTTTCATGGCCTAGCATTTCTTGAACTGCCCTTAAGTCTGCACCACCTTCTACTAAATGTGTGGCAAATGAATGTCGCAATGTATGTGGAGATATAGTTTTTTTAATTTCAGCTCTTGCTGCAAGACCTTTAATAATATAAAATATCATAACCCTTGTTAGGTTTTTACCTCTTCTGTTAAGAAAAAGATAATCCTCAAAACCTGATTTTATTTCCTGATGAGATCGGGTAGTGGTTTTATAAATATTGATGTATTTTATCGCATCTGAACCTATAGGGATTAAACGCTCTTTATCGCCTTTGCCAATTACCCTTATAAAACCCACATCGAGGTAAAGTCCAGATATTTTTAAGTTCACTACTTCACTCACCCTTAATCCGCAGCTATACATAGTTTCAATAATGGCTTTATTCCTTTCTCCTTCTGAACTACTCAAATCAATTTGAGTAATCATTTTTTCAATCTCTTCAAAACTCAATGTATCGGGTAAAGCCCTCCGAGTTTTTGGGGCATCTAATAAAACTGAAGGATCAACTGAACAAATTTGTTCTATCAAACAATATTTATAAAAACTTCTGATGCCCGAAATCATACGCGATTGTGAAGTTGCAGTCATTCCTAATTCTCCAATCCATTTTACAAATGTTTGCAAATCTTTTAATGTTAGCTCTCCAGGATTTTTTAATTGATTACTTGCTTGTAAATATTCGGTGAGTTTGCCAATATCACGCAAATAAGCTTCCACTGAATTATCGCTTAATGAACGTTCTAACCTTAAGTAAGCTTTATATCCCTTTTTATAGGCTTCCCACATGGTGAATTAAGAAATAAGAATTAAGAAATAAGAATTAAAATTAAAGTAATTAGAATTACAAATTTGATATAAAGAATGAACGATTACCTATGACCAATAATACGTACATTCGCTTTTAGAATAAAATCGAATCGGCCTCATGCAAGTAAACTTAAGATCCTTCAAACAAAAAGTACGTTACCACCAGAAGAGAATGAAACGATTTTTAGGAAAGATAGAAAAGACTCCGCCCAAAGGATTAGATAAACTAGCTGAAAAAATTGATGCTGAAGTTTGGAAGGAAATTGATTGTTTAAGTTGTGCAAATTGTTGTAAAACAATGAGTCCCACTTTTACAGTAAAAGATATTAAACGCATAGCTGCTCACTTCGAAATTACTGCAAATGAGTTTAAAGAAAAATGGTTGTTCTTCGATAAAAAAGATAAAGATTGGATGAATACTAGTCAACCCTGTCAGTTCTTAAATACAACAACTAATATGTGTAGTATTTATGAAGTTCGACCAGCTGATTGTGCAGGGTTCCCACATTTAACAAAAAAGAAAATGGTAGAATATATTCATGTTCATCAGCAAAATATTGCTTATTGCCCAGCAACGTATAAGATGGTTGAGAAGCTAGAGGAGCAATTGAAAAACAAGTAATCTTCAATATACAATCTAGATTTTTATCTCTTAATTCTTATCTCTTATTTCATATCTCATATCTCTTATCTTTTATCTCATAATTCTAATCTTCCAATCTTCCCTTTGTCGCCCGCTAAAAATACGGCTTTGCCGTTTCTAGCTTTTTGTACAACATTAAAACTTTGCTTAGAAATAGGGTTCCAGTTTTTACCTCCATCTTTCGATATATCAACACCTGAAGTACCGCAGGTAACGAGGTTTTTTTCATCTGTATAAATTACGCATGATCTAAATCCATGAGGGTAGGTAGTAGGTTTTGTAAATTCAAATTCATACATACTTTTCATTTCTACTAGTACGCAATTATTATTGGGGATAGTATCTTTTTTATAATCTCCGCCAACAATAATTGCTCTGCCAATAACCGGACTAGCAGCAATAGAAAATGCGCCAGATGATTCATTGCTTATCATATTAGGAATTGTTGAAACTCTTTTGCAATAAAAAGTGCACCATAATCTTGAAGTAGTGCCGCCACTAACTGCTAAAATAGGACCGTTATTGGTCCATTCCGAAAACTGAATATTGGTGCCGCTAGCTGCAAAAAAAGCTTCGCCAGTATTAAATGCCGGATAATTTGCTGCTTCTTTATTATCAGGTTTTTGCCAACTTTCTCCAGCATCGTTAGAAGATAATAAATACATATTGTTATTGATAGGATCACCAATTACTTTACCCACCCATTGTTTATTAAGTTGAGTAAAATCCATGGCATCTAAAAAAGCTCCTTTAGTAGTGTCTTCAAAAACTTTGTACCAATTATTACCACCGTCTTTTGTTTTTAAAATGATTGCTGGCTGAGTTATACCCATAATTATTGCAGTTGAATCATCAAAAGCATCTATATCCCTGAAATCGGTTTTCTCAAAACCCTTTACAGTAGTCCATTTCCAGGTTTTTCCTCCATTCAAAGACTTTCCTACAGAACCCTTGCTACCACTAACCCATACCGTATTATCGTTAACCACACTCATTCCACGAATGCTTGATTTAGTACTTGAGTCAATTATTTTAATGGATGGTTGAGCTTGAGCAATTGAACTATTTAGTATAAGTGATAAAGAAAATATTTTTATTAGTGAATTCATAACAGCACTTTTGCATTAAAGTTAACGCATAATTCATATCTCATAATTCATATCTCATAATTCTTAATTCTTAATTCCTATCTCATGATTCCATATTGGATGAGCCGAACACAACTATTATTAGGAGACGAGTTAATAAATTCGTTAATGCAAAAACATGTATTGGTTGTTGGACTAGGAGGTGTTGGAGGCATTTGTGCCGAAATGATTGCTAGGGCTGGTGTAGGGAAAATGACAATTGTGGATGCTGATACTATTGATTTAAGTAATACAAACAGACAGATACCAGCATTGCATTCAACTGCAGGGTTGCTTAAAACAGAGGTAATGGCAGCAAGATTAAAAGACATCAATCCTCTACTTGAACTCACTATTAAATCTATTTATTTAAAAGAAGCCGAGACAAATATTTTATTAGATGAATGCAAGTATGATTATGCAGTAGATTGTATTGATACGTTATCTCCTAAAGTATATTTTATTAATGCTTGCATTGATAGAGAAATACCCATTGTAAGTTCATTAGGAGCAGGTGGAAAAATTGATCCTTCGCAAGTTGTAATAACCGATATTTCTAAAACGTACCAATGTAATTTGGCAAGTTATGTTCGCAAAAAATTGCATTCACATGGTATTTATAAAGGATTAACGGTAGTGTTTAGTGCAGAAAAAGTAGATCAATCAAAAGTTATTGAAACAGACAAAGCTTTCCCTAAAAAATCTATTATTGGAACTATAAGTTATATGCCTGCCATTTTTGGGTGCATGGCAGCAAGCGTGGTTTTAAGAGATTTAATGAATAATTCAGATCAATAAAGTAAATAATTATTTATTGTTGATGGCCAATTTGATGCAGAAGTAAGCTTAGTAATTGTTTTTAAAAAACTTGGAAAAGGCAAATCAAATAACGTTTTACTATTTTCAATTCCTATTAATTTATCTAAATGTTTTTCTCCTAGTGGGTTTACATTGGTTTTATAATTATTCCATTTAAAATTATTGGGGTGCATTTCTTTTAAAAGTTTTAACAATAACAAGCCCATGTAAACAGGTTTGAATTCAGTATAATTTTTTACTTTAATTCGGATACCATTGCACTGCTCGCCAACATACTTACCATCAACTGGTAAAAAAGCAATGGGCTCGCAATAAATATCTTCTGTTAATATATTATTTAATTGCATACTAATAGCAGTATGCTTTAACCATGGGGAGCCCAATATTTTAAATGATTCTTCCGTACCTCTGCCCTCCGAAATGTTAGTGGCTTCCAAAAAACAAAGTGCAGGATACAATACCATGCTTTCAAATGATTGAATTGCAGGTGAAGTTCCCACAAAAGGCAACTCCCAATCTGGTTCAAAAAAATCTCTTTTCCAATTTTTACAAGTAACAATTTCAAGATCTACCGATAAATACTTTGTTGCATTAAAATACCTTGCTAGTTCTCCTAATGAGCATGAATGCCTTATTGGTATTGACCATCTGCCAATAAATGAAATGCTAGAACTATCTAAAAAAGGACCTTCCGCTAATTGCATATTGCCCGATAACGGATTGGGCCTATCAAGCATAACTAATTTCTTTTTATTTATTGCACATGATTCCATTACGTATGTCAATGTCCATAAGTAGGTATAAAATCGAACACCCACATCTGGAATATCAAAAATAACAAGGTCAATGTTGGAAAAATCTTTTTCAGTTGGTGCAAGCTTATTGCTATACAAACTTATAATTGGTAAATCTGTTAACTCATCTATGCCATCATGTATAGCTTCGCCATCAGCACCCATAGCAGATAATCCATGTTCAGGTGAAAATAGTTTTACGATGTTGTATCCTGCATCCTGCAAAGCTTTTCTAGAAGCAATTCCATTGTAAGTAGTAGCCGCTTCATTGGTAACCAAAGCAATTCGTTGATATTTCCATGATGGACTTGATAAGAGTAATTGATCTATTCCGAAGTAAACCATTTTAATTCAATTTTATTTTCAATCTCTTTCAAAATCCATTCGCTCTTTCATCTGTTCTACAACATTAAAAATAATGGGACAACGATCGTAGTGCATGAAAGTAGTGAACAATCTTCTTTTAAAATTGGGTAAATGCAATCCTGGAAATTCTTTACATCCCTCAAATCGGTATTCATAAATAGTGCATTTATTATCCGATAAAAAGTGACAAGGCATTTGATTCATAATCATCATACCATTGCTTCCTTTTTCGAGGTATTTTTTATCAAAATCTTTTCTGCTTTGTTGTAAATGATTGGATAACGCATCTGCTTCATTTTCATTTAAACAAACCATTAAGCTTTTGCAGCAGTTTCCGCATTCGGTACAATTAATTGTAGGACTAACAATTGCAGCTAATTTCTTTACTAATTCATCTACTTCAACTCCATCACTTTCTTTTACAAATTCCTTAAAACGTTCGTTTTCTTGTTCTTTGTCTATCGCCAATGATTGTAGTAGTGCCAGATCAGTTAAGGGTATATATGCCTCCATAATCCAATAAAGGTAGCAAATGGGTGTAGAAATTCACTTAAAACAGCGATTTATCCACACTCAAAGCCCATTTGTAGAAAAGTATAATTGTGCTTGAATTTGAGGGGGTTAGATTTGCCATTGGCAAAAAAAGTAGCAAAACAAGAACTATGGCAGACGATCAAAATTTGGTTCGGTACGATGAAGATTCGATAAAATCACTCGATTGGAAAGAACATATTCGCTTAAGACCAGGTATGTATATTGGCAAATTAGGAGATGGGTCTGCTGCCGATGATGGAATCTATGTAATGATTAAAGAAGTGATTGATAATTGCATCGACGAATACACAATGGGCTTTGGTAAACAAGTTGATTTATCGATAGAAGAAAAAAAAGTAACCGTTAGAGATTTTGGTAGAGGTATTCCATTAGGTAAAGTAGTAGATGTTGTAAGTAAAATTAATACCGGTGCTAAATATGATAGTAAAGCTTTTCAAAAAAGTGTTGGATTAAATGGAGTAGGTACTAAAGCGGTAAATGCATTGAGTCAGTATTTTATTGTAACAGCATTTAGAGATGGGAAAGCGAAGACCGCAGAATTTGAAAAAGGAGTATTAATTAAAGAACACAAAGAAACTAAAACAGATGAGCCTAATGGCACACTGGTATCATTTGTTCCTGATGAAACAGTATTTCGCAACTTTCACTATATACACGAATACCTCGAAAATCAATTGTGGAATTACTGCTACCTCAATGCTGGATTAGCCATGTATTTTAATGGTAAAAAGTATGTTAGTAAAAACGGACTATTAGATTTATTACAACGTAAAACCAACCCCGATGAACTTCGCTATCCTATCATTCACTTAAAAGGAGAAGATATTGAAGTGGCTATGAGTCATAATAACGATTATGGTGAAGATATTTTTTCTTTTGTAAACGGTCAGTACACTACCCAAGGTGGTACACATCAACAGGCATTTAGAGAAGCGTATATTAAGGTAATTCGCGATTATTTTAAGAAAGATTATGATGCTTCAGATATTAGAACAAGTATTGTAGCGGCAGTGTCGGTAAGAGTGCAGGAACCAGTATTCGAAAGTCAAACTAAAACAAAACTCGGCTCTCAATATGTATCAGAAGGTGGACCGAGTATGAAAAACTTTATACTCGAATTTTTAGCAAAAGAGTTAGATAATTTTTTACATAGAAATCCAACTACTACAGATGCTTTAAAAAAGCGAATTGAACAAAACGAAAGAGAAAGAAAAGAATTGGCGGGCATTAAAAAATTGGCCAATGAAAGAGCCAAAAAAGCCAATTTACACAATAAGAAATTGCGGGATTGTAGAACGCATTTAAATGATGAGTTGCCCACAAAAAATAGAGAAGCCTTCATTGCAACTCAGTCAAATACTACCATATTTATTACTGAAGGAGATAGTGCAAGCGGAAGCATCACCAAATCAAGAAATGTTGATACGCAAGCGGTATTTAGTTTGAGAGGTAAGCCATTGAACTCTTTCGGGGAAACAAAAAAAGTAGTCTATCAAAATGAAGAGTTTAATTTATTACAACATGCATTGAATATAGAAGATGGTTTAGAAGGACTTCGTTACAATAATATTGTGATTGCTACTGATGCCGATGTTGATGGAATGCATATCAGGTTGTTATTAATGACTTTCTTCTTGCAATTCTTTCCAGACCTTGTTAAAAAAGGACATGTTTATATTTTAGAAACACCATTGTTTAGGGTAAGAAATAAACAAGAAACAATTTATTGTTACGACGAATCGGAGAAACAAGCAGCAGTAAAAAAATTAGGAAGTAAGCCCGAAATAACTCGTTTTAAAGGGTTAGGTGAAATATCTCCAGAAGAATTTGGAAGATTTATTGGAAGAGATATTCGCTTGCAACCTGTTATTCTTGAGCAAGGAGATCATATTCAAGATTTATTAGAATATTATATGGGCAAGAATACCATGGAGAGGCAAGAGTTTATTATCAATAATTTACGAGTGGAATTAGACTTGGTTGAAAATGTATAATTAATAGCATTTATTTTATGATTCATATTGTATTTGAAGAAGCAAATGTAAAAGCACTGCAAACGGCCATTGAAATGGATGAGCTATTGCGGGGTGATGTATTACAAATAAAAGACGATTATGCTGTTGGCCCATTAGCAGATATATATGAAACTGAAGGCTATCAGCAAAGAAGAGATTGGTGGAAAGAATTATTAACTCATTCCCCCTACGAAAATCAAATAGATATTGTTGACGATAAATTAGTAGTTCATCAACTTATACAACAGTTATCTGCAAATACAGAAGAGCAAGCTTGGATTTGGATGGGACAAAATGCACATGATGTTTGCGGGTATTATTGGTTAATGAGTCAATTAAAAAATTTTGCTGGACAAATTCATGTACTCTATTTAAATAACCTTCCTTTTTTTAATGAGAAAGGAAATATATTTTACCCAACTCATTTACACGAGATTCAACCAAAAGAATTTTTGAAAGCAAAGAAATTAGCGAGGCCAATTACTTTAAGTGAGTTTGAAGTTGATCCTGATGAATGGAAAAAAACAATGGAAGAAAATGCATTGGTGCGTTTTTTAGAAGGGGGTAAAAAAATAATTGGTAAGGAAGTAGAATTTTATGATAAGCATTTGATGAATCAAATTACTGGAGAAGCACTAAAGTTGACTAAAATAATTTCAGGTACATTAAATAAAATGCCGGTACAAACAGGTGATGTTTTTTTAGTGTGGAGATTAAAAGAGTTGGCTGCTGCTAGGAAAATAGCAATGAATGGAGATTGGAACAAAGGTTGGAAAGAGATAACTGTACAAATTCAATAATATAGAGTAGAAAATAGCTATGGTAAAAGTAATGCCAATTAGTAAAATAGGAGAGGACGAACGTGGGGCAACACATTATTTTGATACAGATAGAACTGGTCAATTTATTGTAGCTTATAGAAAAAAAGGAAGTGTTAGTGGGCAACATTATCATAAAGGAATAGCACCAACTAAAAACCCAGAACAAATCATCATCATGCAAGGAGCTGTAACGCTTAATTGGCACGATATGAGATCTGATAAAAAAGGTGTAGAAAAAATTATCGCTCCTGCAATGGTAGAAATTGAAGCATGGGCTTGGCATGAAGTAATTGCTGATGCCGATATCATTGTATTTGAATTGAATGGTTTGGAAGATGCGAAAGAAGATACTTTTAAGAGTTAGGAGAGATGAGATAAGAGAGATGAGATAAGAGAGATGAATGATGAAATAAGAGATAAGAAATAAGAGATATGAAATAAGAATTATGGCGAAAGAGAAAAGAGAAAATAGGGTTTTTGATAATGAAACTGGAGTACAAGGGCAGTACAAGAACTGGTTCTTAGAATATGCATCTTATGTTATTCTAGAGCGTGCTATTCCTGCAATTGAAGATGGATTAAAACCAGTTCATCGTAGAATTTTACATTCTATGAAGGAGATGGATGATGGTAGATTTAATAAAGTTGCCAATATCATTGGTCAAAGTATGCAGTATCACCCACATGGCGATGCAAGTATTGGAGATGCATTGGTAAACCTTGGTCAGAAAGATATTCTAATTGAAACGCAAGGTAACTGGGGCGATGTACGAACAGGTGATGATGCTGCAGCATCAAGGTATATTGAAGCTCGTTTATCTAAATTTGCATTAGAAGTGGCATTCAATGCAAAGACTACCGAATGGCAGTTGAGCTATGACGGAAGAAAAAACGAACCAGTTAATCTTCCTATGAAATTTCCATTATTATTGGCTCAAGGCGCCGATGGTATTGCAGTTGGCTTATCAACTAAAATTCTTCCACATAATTTTTGCGAATTAATTGAAGCTTCCATTAAATATTTAAAAGGTAGAAAATTTGAATTGTTTCCCGACTTTCAAACTGCGGGTATGATCGATGTTGCTAATTACAATGATGGCAAAAGAGGGGGTAAAGTAAGGGTGCGAGCGCATGTAGAAGAATTAGATAAAAAAACCTTGGTTATTCGTGATGTTCCTTATGGAGTTACTACTACTCAATTAATGGAAAGCATTACCAAAGCAAATGACCAAGGAAAAATAAAAATTAAAAAAGTAATTGATGTAACAGCACAGGAAGTTGAAATTCAAATAGATCTTGCTGCAGGTATTTCTCCAGATATAACCATTGATGCATTGTATGCTTTTACCGATTGCGAAGTAAGCATTTCTCCCAATGCTTGTGTAATTGAAAA
>JAYVRC010000523.1:0-3342 GCA_043776615.1 Sphingobacteriia bacterium | reverse complement strand
GTGTATGAGTATTTTGTTTCATTTGTATTGCAAAGTTACAGTCAATACATTATTTGAGCAAATTATTTTGACCCATTCACCAAAACAACCCTAATTCTTTGTGTTTTATCCTTAATTTGTTATCCCAACTTGCTAGCTATGCATAAACTGTTAATCTTCTTCCCCCTATTTATTATAATACTTCAACAAAAAAATGTCTCAGCTCAACCTTTTAAAAAATTAGTGTGGAGCGATGAGTTTAACTACAAAGGATTACCAGATTTAAAAAAGTGGAGTTACGATACAGGTGGACATGGTTGGGGAAACAATGAATTACAATATTATACCGCCAATAAATCTAAAAATGCCAGGGTCGAAAACGGCAATCTTATTATTGAAACACATAAGGAAATAATTGGAAAAAATTTATATAGCTCAGCTAGATTGGTGTCTAAAGGTAAGGGCGATTGGAATTTTGGCAGAATAGATATCAAAGCAAAAATTCCAAGTGGTTTAGGTACATGGCCAGCAATATGGATGTTAGGAAGTATAACCCCTCTAAAATGGCCTGATGATGGCGAGATAGACATTATGGAACATGTAGGTTTTGATCAAGGAAATATTCATGCATCGGTTCATACCAAAAAATACAATCATATTAAACATACGCATAAAACAGATTCTGTTTTTGTAAATGACTGTAGTACTGCCTTTCATTTGTATTCAGTTGAATGGAATGCCGAACACTTAACTATTTTATTGGACAATCAAGTTTATTTTCATTTCAACAATAATCATACTGGCTATGAAGCTTGGCCATTTAATAACCCAATGCATCTATTACTCAATATAGCAGTCGGTGGTTTTTGGGGAGGATTAAAAGGTGTGGACAGTTCAATATTTCCTAAAAAAATGGAGATCGATTATGTAAGGGTATATCAATAACTTTTTAAAATAAATAAAACAACAATGAAACAATTGAAACAATTTTTATTTTTCGGATTACTGTTAGCAGTGCAATCAATTGCAATAGCACAAGATGCTGTATCTTATCAAACACCTCCAAAAGAAATTGCTGATTTACTTTTAGCAAAACCTACTCCAAGTGTTAGTATTGATGGAAAAGCAGATTGGATGCTATTAAGCGAAAGAAATTCTTACCCTACAGTTGAAGAATTGGGTCAGCCCGAATTTAAAGTAGCGGGACTTCGGTTGAATCCTAATAATTTTTCGCCTAGTCGCCAAAATTTCGTCAACAATTTTATGTTGAAGCGAATTAAAGAAGGTAAAGAATATAAAGTAGCTGGATTGCCTATAAATATGTTGGCAGGTAATGTAAGTTGGAATCTTTCCGAAACTAAAATTGCATTTACCAATACTACAGGCTCACAAGTTGATTTATATATAATTGATGTAGCTACTCAAAAAGCAACAAAGATCAATAAAAGAGCAGTGAATACTGTATTAGGCAATACGTATGCATGGGTAGAAGATAATACTATTTTATATAAAGCTACTACACATTCAGCATCAAATGCACCCAAGAAACCTATTACTCCAAAGGGACCAACTATTCAGCAAAGTTTGGGTAAAACTGCGCCTAGTCCTACTTATCAGGATTTAATTAAGAGTCCATACGATGAAGCAATTTTTGAATATTATGCTACTAGTCAGTTAATTCAAAATAAAAACGGAGTGGAAACAGCAATTGGGAAACCTTGTATTTTAAGTTCAATGTCTTTATCGCCTGATAAAAAATATTTGTTACAACGTCAAATTCAACAACCATTTTCTTATTTAGTTACTGCTGGTGGATTTCCATCAATTGTTAGCATTACAGATTTATCTGGTAAAACAATAAAAGTATTAGCAGAATTACCTTCATCAGAAGGAACACCATCTGGATATGACAATACACAAAATGTTGCAAGAGGATTTGATTGGAGAGACGACGAAGCAGCAACTATTATTTGGGCAATGCCATTGGATAGCGGCTTAATAAAAAAGCAAGTTGAATTCCATGATGCTGTATATGCTTTGAGTGCTCCATTTACTGCAACTGAAAAAGAATTGTTTAAAACAAAATTGCGTTATGCTGGTACAACTTGGGGTAATTCAACAATGGCGTTGGTTCAAGAGGTATCTAGAACAAAGCAAATGGGTAGAGCAAGTCGATTTAATAGTACAACTGGTGTTTTAGAAACATTGTATGAGCGAAATCAAACAGATGCTTATGGCGACTTAGGCCGACCAGTAATGGCAAAAAACCAGTATGGTAGAGATGTAATTGTATTGGTTGATAATGGAACAAAAATGTTAATGAACAATATTACAGGATCTTCTCCAAAAGGCGATTTGCCATTCCTTGCAAAATTCGATTTAACTACTAAAAAGAATGAAATTATTTGGAGAAGTAATGAAGGTAGCTTTGAAGTAATTACTGATGTTGTAGATGCAAATAAATTAACGTTATTATGCAGCAAACAATCTCAAAAAGAAGTTCCTAATTATTTTATTAAAGATTTGATGTTGAGAATTGCTGATCGCCAAATTACCAATTTCACCAATCCTTACCCTGCTTTAGATGGGGTTTCAAAAGAAAAAATTAAATACAAAAGAGCAGATGGAGTTGATTTAACTGGTGATTTATATTTACCAAAAGGATATAATAAAGATAAAGACGGTCCTTTACCATTATTGATATGGGCTTATCCTCGCGAATTTAACAGCGCAGCAGATGCAGCTCAAATTAGAGGAAGCAAAGACCGTTTTACAACAATTAACTGGGGATCTCCTATTTTTTATGTAACGCAAGGTTATGCTGTTTTAGATAATGCAGAAATGCCAATAGTTGCAACCAGTGCCGATAAAAAACCGAATGATGATTATGTTCCACAGTTAAAATTAAATGCAGAAGCAGCCATTAATTATTTGAGCGAATTGGGCGTTGCAGACAAGAATAGAGTTGCAGTAGGTGGACATAGTTATGGTGCTTTTATGACGGCTAATTTATTAGCACATACCAATTTGTTTAAAGCAGGTATTGCACGCAGTGGAGCATATAACAGAACCCTCACTCCGTTTGGGTTTCAGGCCGAAGACCGCACTTATTGGCAAGCGCCTCAAATGTATTACGAAATGAGTCCGTTTAGCTATGCCGATAAAATAAAAACTCCTATACTTTTAGTACATGGAGAGATGGATGATAATACTGGCACATACCCAATTAATAGTGAGCGTTTATTTGCTGCTATTAAAGGCAATGGTGGAACAGTTCGATTTGTTTACCTGCCCTATGAAGCACATGGATATAGAGGTAAAGAAAATTTATTGCACTTATTATGGGAGCAGTATAGTTGGTTA
>JAYVRC010000522.1:0-3345 GCA_043776615.1 Sphingobacteriia bacterium | reverse complement strand
AAACTGGCGTGCTTCAAACAATGGAAGGAGATGGTAAATATTTTTATGCATCTGCAGATGAAGGAAAAAGAATTGCTTCCCAATGGCAAGGATATACTTTAACTGATTTGTATGTTATCGATCCTGAAACTGGTAATAAAAAATTAATTATAAATAATTTTAAAGGGAATACTATTCCATCTTATACTGGAAAATATTTATTATTATATGATGATGTAAAAAGAAATTTCTCTTCTTATGATGCTGCTGCCAATAAACTAAATGCAGTAGCAAAAGATGTAAAAGTAGCATTGTATGATGAAGAGAATGATGTGCCCGATGATCCAAATCCTTATGGGGTAATGGGTTGGACAGAAAACGACGAGCATGTATTGGTATATGATTTTTATGATGTTTGGAAAATTGATCCTTCTGGGGTTACTTCATCTACAAGCCTTACTAGTGGTTTGGGAAGAAAAAACAAACTAACTTTTAGAAATATTGTATTAGATAGAGAAGAGCGATTTATTAAAAAAGGACAACAATTGTTGTTTAGTGTATTTAATAATGTAGATAAAGGATCTGGTTTAAAATACCATAATTATGGCGATGTGTTTGAATTGCCTCTAGAATTAAGACAAACCAATCCATTAAGAATTGGTAATATTGTTAAAGCAAAAAATGCACAAGTGTTGAGTTATAGCAGTGAAACGTATCAACGTTCTGCAGATATAAAAATTGCATCTAGTTTAGATTTGACTGGTATTGCTTCTGCAAAAGCGTTATTTCAACCAAATGCACAACAAGCCAATTACAATTGGGGTACTGCAGAATTATTTAAATGGACATCTTATACCGGAAAAGAAGCAGAAGGTATTGTGTACAAGCCTGAGGACTTTGATCCTACTAAGAAGTATCCAATGATTGCTTATTTCTATGAGCGCAATGCCAATACATTGTATAACTATCAAGCACCAGCTCCTACACCATCAAGATTAAATATTTCTTTTTTTGTAAGTAGAGGCTACATTGTGTTTGTGCCAGATATTTGGTATAAAACAGGTTACCCTGGTCAGGGAGCTTATGATTATATTGTTAGCGGTACCAGAGCATTGGCAAAACAAGGATATATTGATACTACTAAATTAGGATTGCAAGGTCAGAGTTGGGGAGGTTATCAAATTGCGTATTTAATTACTAAAACCAATTTATATGCAGCTGCATGGGCAGGTGCGCCTGTTGTAAACATGACCAGTGCTTATGGTGGTATTAGATGGGGTAGTGGATTAACCAGACAATTTCAATACGAAAAATCGCAAAGTAGAATTGGTGCTAATTTATGGGAGAAACCTAATTTGTATTTACAAAACTCAGCGTTATTTTCATTGCCAAAAGTTAAAACGCCAACGGTTATTATGGCCAACGATGCAGACGATGCAGTGCCTTGGTACCAAGGAATTGAAATGTATACTGCAATGCGTAGATTAAACAAACCAGTTTGGATGTTGAATTATAATAATGAAGCCCATAACTTAGTAGAGCGTAAAAACAGAAAAGATATTTCTATTCGCGAACAGCAATTTTTTGATTATTATTTAAAAGGAGATAAGCCAGCTAAATGGATAACTGAAGGAGTTCCTGCTGTAATGAAAGGAAGAGATTGGGGATTAGGATATTAAACTTAACTTTTGAATTTAGTGATAGGGAGTCAGTTTTGGCTCCCTTTTTTTTGTTGAAAGCGATATATTCTAGAATGTAAATAGTTTAAAGTTCAATTGATCGAATAAAAAAAGGTTAACTTTAAGTATGCCTATCTCTAAAATCATTATCGCATATTTTCTTACAACTTTAGTATTTTTTGCAATTGATATGGTTTGGTTGGGCTTTATTGCAAAAGATGTATATCGAAAATATTTGGGAGAATTTTTGAGTGATCAAGTCAATTGGACGGCCGCCATTATATTTTACTTGCTATTTATTATAGGTATTTTTTACTTCTGTATATTACCCGCACACGAAAAACAATCTCTTAGTAAAGTGATTATTAGTGGAGCTTTTTTTGGGTTCATTACTTATGCAACATACGACCTTACCAATATGGCCACTCTAAAGAACTGGCCTTTGCCAATTGTTTTTATAGATATTACTTGGGGCGCTGTGTTAACTTCCCTTGTAAGTACTGCTGGATTTTACATTGTAAAATGGTTGAACTGATGGGTGCTCTATTATTCAATAGCGCCATTTTAATTTTTTGTTATGCAACTTGTTGGTTTTTAATTGCAGTAGTTAAAAAAAGAAATGATGTGGCCGATATAGCCTGGGGCTTAGGATATATTTTAGTATCCATTTATTTATATAAATCAACCAATCATTCTGTAATAGCTAATTTAATTTATTGCTTGGTTACTTTTTGGGGTACTCGATTATCTGTTCATATTTATTTACGTAATAGAAATAAGGGAGAAGATTATCGATATAAACAATGGAGAGAAGAGTGGGGTAGCAGCTTTTTTGTTCGTTCTTATCTGCAAGTCTTTTTGTTGCAGGGAGCTTTTTTATTGATTATTGTCTCTCCTTTATTTTTAGTGGCTGGTACAAATAAACCTTTTTCATTATTTACTTGGATTGGATTTGTTTTTTGGTTGATTGGATTTTTCTTTCAGGCAGTTAGCGACTATCAATTATCTGTTTTTATACGAAATAAAAAATCAACGAATGATATTATACATACTGGTTTATGGAAATATTCTCGACATCCTAATTATTTTGGTGAAATTATGATGTGGTGGGGTATTTATATTATCATTATCCCATTAGCTAATAGTTGGTGGTTCATTATTAGTCCACTTACAATTACTTTTCTCTTGGTATTTGTTTCTGGTATTCCAATGTTAGAGAAAAAATATAAGAATCATCCTGCTTTTCAATTGTATAAAAAAAGGACATCTGTTTTAATACCATGGCCACCGAAAAATGTTGAGTAATTAATAACGTCAAAAGATTTATATGATTTATTTCAAACAAATACAACTCATAATATGTGTTCTAATTTCAAGTTGGGTAATTGCTCAGAAAGAAATAAATTCTATTAGATTATCTTCTAGCGCTTCAACACTTTTAATTAAACCGTCTGAAACAAATGATGCTATCAAAATTTTTGATTCAGCCCATTTAGTCATTTATGATCCGTCTAGGAAACAAGGCAAGTTGTTAGTGTTTTTACCCGGTACCAATGGAGTTGCTGCAAATGGACCAAGAGATTTTTTTGCAACAGCTATTCAACAGGGCTATAGAGTTATTAGTTTACAATACATTACTGTTCCTGCTGTTTCACAGGTTTGTATAGGAGATACACTTTTAAATAAT
>JAYVRC010000521.1:0-3361 GCA_043776615.1 Sphingobacteriia bacterium | reverse complement strand
ATAGGACTGGAATATCAGTAGGTGATTATCCAATTGATCATCACCACAGAAAAAACCCCGATGCTCCCCAACATTTGGATTTTTATCCTGTTCCTTCTTTTAATATTCCATTAGGTGCTTTAATTCCTCCATCATTTAACGGATTAATTGTTGCAGAAAAAGGAATAAGTGTTTCTAATGTAGTGAATGGCACCACTCGTTTACAGCCAAGTGTATTGTTAATTGGTCAAGCCGCAGGAACATTGGCTGCATTATCAGTTCAACAAAATAAAAATGCTGCTGCTATTTCAGTTAGAGCTGTTCAAACCGCATTATTAAATGCTGGCGCATATATCATGCCTTACTTTGATGTTAATTTAAGTCATCCTCATTTCTTAATTGCACAACGTATAGGCGCAACAGATATTTTAAAAGGAAAAGGAGTGCCTCATAATTGGGCTAATCAAACTTTTTTTTATCCCGATTCTTTGGTAAAAAATGATGAATTGACTAAAGATTTAAATTCAGTTTACAACCAACAATTTTTACTGAATGGCAAAAATTTGATATTGAATGATGCAATTAGTATTATTATTCAGTTGTCACTTATCAAAACAAATAATACCAATAAAACTATTTGGAACTATTCCAATAAAGATGCTCTTAAAAAACAAATTATAGAAGCATGGACTAATTGGAATTTTGGAATTTTAGATAATGCTAAACCTTTAACCAGAATTCAATTTGCAAAATTACTAGATGCAACAATCAATCCATTTAATCAAATGGATGTAGATCACCAAGGATTTTTTAAACAGACATACTAACTAAACAAAACAATCGCTTATGAAAAAATTATCACTCTTGTGCTGTTTACTGCTAATAATTTTTAGCAGTGCAGTCGCGCAACAAATTAGGGTTGCTGGAAGAGTTACAAGTATTAGCTCTGGAAATGCAGCCGAAGGGGTTTCTGTAATGGTTAAAGGAGCTAAAACTGGCACTGCTACTAACGCTAATGGAGACTATAGCATTTTAGTAGATAAAGCAGGAACGCTTTTATTTACCGGAATTGGATTCACTACTCAGGAAATAAAAGTAGCAGGAACTGTACTAGATGTTTCACTTAAAAGCACTTCTGGTGATTTAGGAGAAGTTGTTGTTGTGGGATATGGAACTCAAAAGAAAGCAAGTCTTACTGGGGCTTTAATAACCTTAAACAATGAAGTATTGAATAGGCGTCAGGTTACAAGTACCAGTCAAGCTTTACAAGGACTAGCTCCTGGTGTAACTGTGCAACAACAATCAGGAAAACCAGGCGCAGATGGTGCTAGTATTTTAATAAGAGGGCAAAGTTCTATTTCTGGTAGCAACGCACCATTAATTATAGTTGATGGATTAGCAGTTGGTTCTTTGGATCAGATTGATCCGAACGTTATAGAAAGTATTACTTTATTAAAAGATGCTGCTTCAACTTCTATTTATGGTAACCGTGCTTCAGGTGGTGTTGTTTTAGTAAGAACTAAAAGAGCAACTGGTAAAAATGGTATGCAGGTTTCGTATAACGGCTTTGTATCTAAACAACAAGCTACTGCAATTCCCGATAGAGTAAGTGCTGTAGATCATATGACATTGAGTAATGAAGCAGAGCGAAATAGAACAGGTAATCCTTCAGCTACTGTTTTCCCTCAATCTTTAATTGATCTATACAATTCTAAACCTGCTAATAATTTAGACGTTATTAACACAAATTGGTTGTCTGAAGTGCTCACTAATAGTGGTATGTTACAAAACCATAACGTTCAATTAAGTACTACTTCTGATAAAGTAAATCTATTCACTTCATTTACGTATTTGAACCAACAAGGATTAATTCCTAATAGCAGTTTTGAAAAATACGATATTCGATTAAATCCTGAATTTAAGATCAATAGCAAATTATCATTGATTGGTATTTTGGGATACAATACCAACCAAACAATTAATCCTTCTACTGGATCGGCTGAGTTTATTATTCGTCAGGCAATTGGTTTACCAGCAATTGGCGGTGGTAAATTTGGTCCAGGCATGTATGGAAACGCTGGTCAAAGTAATAACCGTAATCCAATTGCAATGGCTGAAGCAACTGGTAATAATGTAGTAAAGGGTAGTACATTGCTTACAAGATTTGGATTTAATTTTAAACCAATAGGTGGCTTAGAAATTGAAGCATATTGGGGAAGACAATCGACCAATCCTACTAGTAAAACATTTGTTACCAATGCTGAAATTTATCAGCCTAATTTGGCAACTTCTAGTTATTCATTGGTTGGTACTTGGCCAGGAACAACAAGCTTATCAGAAGCTTATACCAATAATGTGTACACTACTTATTTAGGACAAGCAACTTACAGTAAAAGGGTTGGCTTACATTCATTTAAGGCATTAGTTGGAGCTCAATCAGAATTGTTTACCAATTCTTTCTTTGGTGCATCAAGAACAGGATTTAATAATCCTAATCAACCTTATTTAAATTTAGGTACTGGTATTCGCGATAATAATGCAGGCGCATCAGAATTAGCATTAGCTGGTTTTTTTGCTCGCTTAAATTATAGCTATGCAGACAAATATTTTTTAGAACTAAATGGTAGAAGAGATGGAACTTCTCGTTTTTCTCAAGCAAGAGAAAAACAATGGGGTAATTTTGGTGCTGTTTCTGCAGGATGGATTTTTACCAAAGAAAGTTTTATGTCTGGCGCTAGTAAGTTTATCGATTTTGGTAAGATACGTGCTTCAATTGGAGGTAATGGTAATCAAAGTATTGGTAACAACTATGCTTACGATGCTTTCTATGCACAATCTAATTACAACAATCCTAATAATGGAACCAATGCTTATTTCGGAAGTGCAACCAATGTAGGTGTTGCATTATTACAATTTGCTAACCCCGATTTGAGTTGGGAAACTTCTAAACAATTTAATGTTGGAGTTGATTTGCAAGTATTTAAAAACTTTACAGTAACAGCTGATTATTATGTAAAAACATTAAAAAATATGTTATTACAACGTACACTACCACAGTCTGCAGGTGGATTGTCGAATCCATTTGTTAATGCTGGAAATATGGAAAATAAAGGATGGGAACTTTCTATCAATTATAAGAAGCAATTCGGAAAATTAGGTGTTAATGTTACCGGTATGATATCAGATGTAAAAAATACTGTTTTGAATTTAGTTGAAGGAACGCCTTTTATTGGAGATGGAATTAGAACTGCTCCTGGTCAAGCTTTAGGTTCGTTTTTTGGATATACTTCAGGAGGATACTTTGCTGATTCGAATGATGTAAAAGCTTCTCCAATTCAATTTGGTATTCCTTGGAGTGTTAATCCTTTAGTTGGTCCTAAAC
>JAYVRC010000520.1:0-3368 GCA_043776615.1 Sphingobacteriia bacterium | reverse complement strand
TTACTGCTTCGGGTACTTACAATGTTTGTTTATTTACAACTAATAGTGTTGGTTGTATTAATAAATATTGTGAACCCATAACTGCTATTGTAAACCCTTTGTTTGATGTTCCCAATGCATTTTCTCCGAATGGTGATGGTGTAAATGAAAAAATATATGTTAGGGGATTTGGAGTAGCAAAAATGACTTGGCGCATTTATAATAGGTGGGGCAGTGTGGTTTATTTTGGTACCAATATTAATGAAGGATGGGATGGATATTATAATGGCAAACTACAACCGCAGGAAGTTTATCATTATACTGTTGAAATTGAATTTTCTGATAAAACAAAAGCTTCTAAAAAAGGCGATATTACTCTATTAAGATAAACAATGATTAAGGGATTAAGTATATTATACAAGCATGGTTTATTTACATTATTCTGTTGTGTAATTTATTTTAATGCATCTACACAAGGACTTAATTTTTCGCAATATTTTAATGCACCTTTATTGGTAAACCCAGCTAACACTGGATTTAATCCAGATTACGATTATCGAATCGGTGGAAACTATCGAAATCAATATGCGTCTGTTGGTACTCCTTATAAAACAATGGGAATTTGGGCAGATACAAAATTATTTGCCAACAGATTTGAGAATGGATGGATGGGTATAGGCGGTTCGATAATAAAAGATGTTGCAGGAAGTGGAAGTTTATCCGCAACCAGCGCTACTATTTCTATTGCATATCATCAATTGTTGGGGTATAAAAGTTTATTAAGTGCTGGTTTTTCTGCTGGTATTGTAGCAAAGAAAATTGATTTTTCAAAACTAATTTTTGATAATCAATGGAACGGTCAATTTTTTGAATCAACTATTCCTTCAAACGAGCCATTCGCTTTTAGTCAAGCGGGATATGTTGATATTGCTATGGGTTTAAACTATGCATTGTTTGCATCCGAGAATGCTTATTTTAATGCTGGAGTAAGTGTAATGCATCTAAACAGACCTAAAGAAAGTTTTTATGCAGCCTCTGTAACAGACAGTAAAATTGATATGCGATTTACTTTTTTTGCTAATGCAAGTATTAAAGTGCAAGACTTATGGATAGTAAATCCAAATATTTATGTTAGCTCAATGGGGTCTGCAAAGGAAATAGTGCTTGGCATGAATGCCAATAGAGATTTAAATGGAGATGGTGCTCAACAATTAATTTTAGGTCTTTATTACCGAAATAACGATGCAGTAATTCCAATGGTTGGATACCAAATCAATGACCTTAAAATCACCGTTAACTACGATGCTACAATTTCTACACTTAAATCTTTAAATGGTTCTAGAGGTGCATACGAACTTTCAATTGTTAAACATGGAATATTTCCTTCTTCTTTAGGTAAATCCGTTAAATGCCCTACTGTTAGGTTTTAGTTATTTAGTCACTAAGTTATTGGGGTTTGGGAAACAGTTTAAATTGTATCTTGTGAGTTCATTATTTAAACATGAAATACTTACCACTTGATCCAATAATTTTCATCAACAATAGAAAAAGGTTTACAGGTAAAATGCTGCCAAACAGCATTGCCATATTTGTGAGTAATAACGAGTGGCCAAGTAATGGAGATGCTATTCATGGGTTTAAGCAAAATAGTGATTTGTATTGGTTAAGTGGAGTTGAACAAGAAGATTCAATGGTAATTCTTTTTCCAGATTGCTCGGATAAAAAATACAAAGAAGTGTTGGTATTGGTTCGTCCAAATGCACTCAAAGAAAAATGGGATGGTAAACGATTGAGGTCTACTGAAGCAACTGCTATTTCGGGTATTAAAACAATAGTTTGGTTAGACAGTTTAGATGCATTACTGCAAACATGGGTTCATTTGGCTGATCATATTTATTTAGACAGTAATGAAAATGATAGAAAAGTAAGTTTTGTAAGAACTAGTGAGTATCAATTTATTGATGAGATGAAAATGCAATATCCTTTGCATCAATACCAAAGAGCAGCAAAACTGATGAAGGAGTTGAGAGGAATTAAAACTTCAGAAGAAATTAAAGTTGTTCAAAAAGCTATAGATATAACTGAAAATACATTCAGAAAATTGCTACAATTTATTCAGCCTGGTGTTGCAGAATATGAAATTGAAGCGGAGATATGGCATAGTTTTTTAAAAGAGAGAGCTACTGGTCCAGCTTATGGAAGTATAATTGCAAGTGGCGATAATGCTCGAACACTTCATTATGTTGCCAATAATGCTATTTGTAAAGATGGTGAATTAATACTAATGGACTTTGGTGCAGAGTATGGTGGATATAATGCAGATTTAACAAGAACAGTTCCTGTGAATGGCAAGTTTAGTAGTAGACAGAAAATTGTTTACAATGCATGTTTGCATTTGCATAATTATGCAAAAAGCATTTTAAAACCTGGTATTTCAATTGTGGATTATACCGATAAAGTAGGGGAAGAAGCTACTAAACAATTTATTAAAATAGGATTACTTTCAAAGGCGGATGTTAAAAATGAAGATGCCGAAAATAGGGCTTATCGTAAATATTTATACCATGGAATTTCCCATCATTTAGGTATTGACGTTCATGACTTGGGAACAAGAACTGAACCGATTAAAGCAGGAATGTTGTTTACAATTGAACCGGGTATATATATTGAAGAAGAGCAGATGGGAATAAGAATTGAAAATAATTGCTGGATTACTAAATCTGGAAATTTAGATTTGATGAAAAATATACCAATAACAGTAGAGGAAATAGAAAGATTAATGAAAAGGAAGTAACATGAAAAAACAGATACCTAATTTATTTACTTTGGCTAATCTTTTTTTAGGATGCATTGCTATCATTTATACATTGCAACCTGGCTTAACATTAACTGTAAATGGTTTTGGCGAAAATTTAGTATCAATGCCAGAAAAAATGATGTGGGCAGGTTGGTTAATAATTGCAGCAGCAATTGTAGATTTTTTTGATGGCTTTATTGCTAGATTATTAAAAGTAACTTCTGAATTGGGAAAACAATTAGACTCATTATCTGATATTGTAAGTTTTGGTGTAGCACCAGGGATAATTGTGTTTCAATTTTTACGATACTCATTTTCACAGGAACCAGGTGGATTAGATATTTCTGTTGTATGGTTATTTCCAGCATTGTTTATTCCTTGTGCAGGCGCATACCGATTAGCTAGATTTAATATTGATACTTCACTGCAATATGGATTTAAAGGTGTTCCAATACCCGCAATTGGAATATTATTTGCTTCTTTTCCAATGCTGTCATGGTATAATCAAGAAAGTTGGATAGCTGAATTGATGTTAAATAAATGGTTTTGGTACGGATTAATTGTTATTAGTAGTTATTTAATGATTTCTTCA
>JAYVRC010000519.1:0-3382 GCA_043776615.1 Sphingobacteriia bacterium | reverse complement strand
TTGGAATACTAATTGATAAAAAAGGAGATTGGTGGTTGCCTTCTAATAAAGGAGTTATTCATGCACCTTTTAACGAAATTGAAGCATATTCAAACAACAATAAATCTAAAATTAATTGGAAAATAATTGACGAGGCAGATGGCATGAACAATCGCCAATGTGTTGGTGCAAGACATTCTATTGTTGCTAGCGATGGAAAATTATATGTTGTAGGTATTGGAGGATTGGTTGAAATTAATCCTGATAGTCTTGCTACCAATACAATTCCACCATTGGTGTCTATTAATCAATTAAGAGTAGATGACTCTTTATTTTTTGCAAAACAACAAAATATAATAACACCTGGTAGCCATCGATATATTATAGATTATAGTGCATTGAGTTTTGTTGCACCAGATAAAAATCAAGTTTATTTTAGATTAGTTGGTCAAGATAAAGATTGGATACATTCTACTGGCGACAATCGTGCAATCTATACCAACCTTGAGCCTGGTAATTATCGATTTGAAGTTAAGGCAACTAATAATGATGGTGTTTGGGGTGCAGCACCTGCAGTAATTGAATTTACAGTAGAAGCATTTTTTTATCAAACAATATGGTTTAAAGTTTTATGTGTGTTACTTATTATAGCAACCATTTTGATTTTTGTTAGATGGAGAACACGTGTAGAAAGAGAAAAAAATAGTTGGCTAGAAAACCAAGTAAATATAAGAACCAAAGAATTACAAGAATCTATTATAACAATAAAATCTACCCAAACCCAACTCATCCAATCAGAAAAAATGGCTTCACTAGGTGAACTCACTGCTGGAATTGCGCATGAAATTCAGAACCCATTGAATTTTGTAAATAATTTTAGTGAAGTAAATGTGGAATTAATTGATGAGTTAAAAACAGAAATGAGATCTCTCGCTACGCTCGAGATGACAAACAATAAATCTGAGACGACTGATCAGCTCATGAACGAAATAAAAGCCAACTCCGAAAAAATAAATCATCATGGTCAGCGTGCATCTGCAATTGTAAAAGGTATGTTGCAACATTCTCGCTCAAGCAGTGGAGTAAAGGAACCAACCGATATCAATGCATTATGTGATGAATACATTCGATTAACTTATCATGGTTTAAGAGCAAAAGACAGGTCATTTAATGCAACAATAAAAACAGACTTTGATAATTCCATTGGTAATATTAATATTATTCCGCAGGATTTTGGAAGAGTTGTTTTGAATTTATTAACGAATGCTTTTTATGCAGTGGGGGAAAAATCTAGAATCTTCAATTTGGAATCTGAAAATCAAAAAAGTAGAGATGCTTACGAACCAACAGCTTCCATCAGCACTAAAAAATTAGATGGTAAAATTTTAATTACTGTTAGCGATAATGGTAATGGCATTCCTTCATCAATCAAAGAAAAAATATTTCAACCTTTTTTTACCACTAAACCCACTGGACAAGGAACTGGATTGGGTTTGAGCCTTGCGTATGATATAATTACAAAAGTGCATGGAGGTAAATTAATTGTAGAGAGTGAAGAAGGAAAAGGAACAACGTTTATTATTCAGTTACTTAATTCAAATTAAAATAGCCAAATCTATTTGAAAGATCTGGCTACTTTATAAACTATCATCTAAATCGATGCAGGTCTTAATGCTTCATTCTCAAATCTTAATTCTTCTTTCATCTCTTTTCTTTCATCTTTCTTCTTTCATCACTCCCCTTTCTTCTCGTACTTTTTTTCGATGTCTTTTGCTTTCTCAAAATCTAGCACAACACCATTAATGCAATAACGTAAGCCTGTAGGAGGTGGCCCATCTTCAAATACATGACCTAAATGCGATTTACACCTGCCGCATTGCACTTCTGTTCTCTTCATTCCCAATGTATTATCGGGGATATAAATGATAGACCCTTTTGAGATCGTTTCATAGAAACTAGGCCATCCACAGCCGCTATCAAATTTGGTATCGCTTTTAAATAAAGCATTTCCACAAACTGCACAATAGTAGGTACCTGCTTCTTTAAAAGCTTCAAATTTACTGGTGTATGGGCGCTCTGTTCCTTTTTCCCTTGCTATATAATACAGTTCGGGATTTAGTAACTTTTTCCATTCGTCTTCCTTAACTACCAATTTAGATTTTTCGGTTTTGGAGTAATATGGGTTAGAAGATTGTTGAATACTGTCCATTTTTTTTGTTTTAGATTGATTATTCTGTGCATTACAGGATTGAAAGATTAATAATGAACACATTAAATAAAATAATAATTTCATATTTTCAGTATATTTATTTCTTTATTTACGTATCAACCACCTATTAGTTTGTTATCTAATTGCTAAAATCAATAAAAAACCATCAAAATCGAAAAATTTTATCATTTTAAACAAATGTTAAAATATATTTAACTATCTCGTCTTATATTTGTTCTTCATTTAAGGTTAGCAAGTACATGTTTAATATTATTTTATTTGGGCCTCCTGGAAGTGGTAAAGGTACACAAAGCGAAAGACTAATTGCTGCCTACGGATTGAAACATCTTTCCACGGGCGACCTTCTCCGAAATGAAATTGCCAACAAAACCCCTTTGGGTATTGAGGCTAAAAGCATTATGGATAAAGGCCAATTAGTGCCTGATGAAGTAGTTGTGGGTATGATTAGTTCTGCTTTAGACCTAAATCCTACAGTAAATGGCTTTTTATTCGATGGATTTCCAAGAACAACAGCCCAAAGTGAGGCTTTGGATAAATTATTAAAACTAAAAAATACAGAAATTGGCGTTATGCTTGCCATGGATGTAAGTGAAGAAGAATTGGTAAAACGGCTATTAAAAAGAGGTTTAACAAGCGGCCGAAGCGACGACAATAACGAATCTGTTATTAGGGCTCGTATAATTGAGTATAAAGATAAAACCACAGTAGTTGCCAATTACTACGAAAAATTTAATAAAGTAGTGCATTTAAAGGGCGAAGGAACTGTTGAAGAAATTTTTCAGCATCTTTGCAGCGAAATTGATAAACGAATGTCTATTATGTAAGACTTAATAAGTTTTTGATCCTAAACTAACTGCTTTCCCGCCAATAACCTTGGCGGGATTTTTATTTTATCTCTTTCCCGCCTTAATAAACTATCAATCGTTAGCTTTGTACTTATCAAAAAAAATGTATGTATACAGTTGAAAATTACATTTTAGGTAAATGGATAAAGGGGGAAGGTGAGGGACAATTATTGTATAATGCATTTACAGGAGATCCAATTGCAAATGCAACTACAAAAGGAATCGATTTTTCTCAGGTAGTTCATTATGCTCGCAACCAAGGCAACCCAGCTTTACGAAAAATGAGTTTTCATGATCGGGGATTAATGC
The DNA here is from genome assembly GCA_043776615.1 of Sphingobacteriia bacterium. Classification (GTDB taxonomy): domain Bacteria; phylum Bacteroidota; class Bacteroidia; order Chitinophagales; family Chitinophagaceae; genus Sediminibacterium. Next base: position 19 of record JAYVRC010000519.1, on the reverse strand, counting down.
TAAAAGCCCTAGCGCTACA
>JAYVRC010000518.1:0-3386 GCA_043776615.1 Sphingobacteriia bacterium | reverse complement strand
GACCAGTGTTTAAAGAAATAGCAGATCGTTTATACAGTACCTATTTGAGGGGTTCAAAAACCAATTTGGTGAGTAATAAAAAAATGGATAGTATCTCTTATCAATATAATGGCTACAAATCTGATATCACTTTTTTAACCAAGCAATTAAAAATAAATTATAAAGATTCTACCGGAAGGGCTGATCAATGGGGTAGCATACAAAATACAAACGCATCAATTGTATTACAAAAAAAACAAGTAGATGATAAATTAATGCCATTATTAAAAGGACTAGGCTTAAAAGATGCTGTATATCTATGTGAGGGAATGGGACTACAAGTAAATATAAAAGGTAAAGGAAGAGTGGCCGAGCAATCAATTTTACCTGGGCAATTTTTTGCTAAAGGGCAACCAATTTTTTTATCGCTGAATTGATATAAATAGGATGATGAAAACAATACAAGAGCTAACAAAAAATATAACTATCAAGCAATCGATTGGAGATATACTTGCTATGGTTACAGCTATTGAAATTGATTCTCGTAAAATTAGCGAAAGTGCCTTATTTATTGCTATCAGTGGAGTTCAATCGGATGGTCATCTTTTTATAACTAAAGCAATCAACTCAGGAGCCAAAGCAATTGTATGTGAAAAATTACCAGTCAATTTAATTACAGGCATAACTTATTTAGTAGTTGATAATTCACAAGAAGCTGCTGCATTAATGGCTACCATTTTTTATAATAACCCTTCGGCTAATTTAAAATTGGTTGGTGTTACTGGAACAAACGGTAAAACTACCATTGCTACTGTATTATTTAAATTATTTCGTCACTTAGGATATCGATGTGGACTAATTAGTACTGTTCAAAATCAAATCGACGATAAAATTATTCCAGCTACACATACAACCCCTGATGCTATTAGTTTGAATGCATTGTTGCAGTTGATGGTTAACGAAGGTTGTTCCCACGTATTTATGGAATGTAGTAGTCATGCTATTCACCAACATCGCATAACTGGGTTAACATTTACTGGAGCTTTGTTTAGTAATATAACACATGATCATTTAGATTATCATAAAACATTTGATGAATATATACGGGTAAAGAAAAGTTTTTTTGATCAACTGCCATCATCGGCATTTGCTATTTCAAATGCAGATGATAAAAGAGGTGAAATAATGTTGCAAAATTCTAAAGCCTCTAAATACCTATACAGCTTAAAAACCTTAGCTGCATTTAAAGGAAAGATATTAGAAAACTTGTTAACCGGATTGGTAATGACGGTGAACGACAAAGAAGTGCACTTTAGATTAATTGGAGAATTTAATGCCTATAATTTATTGGCTGTATATGGTGCCGCTATTTGTTTAGGAGAAGAAAGCAATACTATTTTAACTGCTATGAGTCTGTTAAGTGGAGCAGAGGGAAGATTTGATTATAGCATCAGTAAAAATAAAGTAATTGGTATTGTTGATTATGCTCATACGCCTGATGCATTAGAAAATGTATTAACTACTATTAAAAAATTACGTAAAGGGCATGAGCAAATAATAACAGTAGTTGGATGTGGTGGTGATAGAGATAAAACCAAACGCCCTCTAATGGCTCAAGCTGCTTGCGACTTAAGCGACCGTGTAATTCTTACAAGCGATAATCCAAGAACAGAAGATCCTGAACAAATTTTGAAAGATATGGAAATTGGATTGTCGAGTTCAGCTAAAAGAAAATATGTAACTGTAATCGATAGAAGAGAGGCAATTAACGCAGCTGTTGAATTTGCAAAGCCAGAAGATATTATTTTGATTGCTGGTAAAGGGCATGAAAAATACCAAGACATCAATGGGGTGAAACATCTGTTTGATGATAAATTGATTTTACAACAAGCATTTGAAAAAAAATAATTTATGTTATATCAATTATTTAATTGGCTGAAACAACAATTTAATATACCTGGGGCGGGGTTGTTTCAATTCCTCACATTTAGAATTGCGATGGCAATTTTATTATCGTTGGTAATTGCAACAGTTTATGGTAAAAGAATAATTATTTTTTTACAAAAAAAGCAAATTGGAGAATCGGTTCGTGAATTGGGTTTACAAGGAGAGCAACAGAAAAAAGGAACTCCAACAATGGGTGGAATTATTATCTTATTAAGTATACTAATACCTACTTTATTATTTGCAAATCTAGATAAAGTATATATCCGCTTGATGATATTGTGTACTGTATGGTTGGGCGTAATTGGTTTTATAGATGACCTGTTAAAAATAAGGGCCAGAAGATCGGCTTTGCAAAACGGACAATCCTATAAAAAGAAAGACAGTGACGGATTAGCAGGTTTATCAAAAATTATTGGTCAAGTTGGTTTAGGAATTATTATTGGTGCTACTCTTTATTTTAGTAATGCAGTAACTGTTGAAAGAGAAATTATAGGCTCAGAAAGAAAAATAAATATGCTCCAAAAAGGAGAACGTTTTGCAAAAGATACCAATATAATTATTCGACAGATGGACGGGGTTGAAAGAAGTTTTGTAAAAGTAAAAACGCCTATAACAACTATTCCTTTTATTAAAAATCATGAATTCAATTACAGTAAACTAATTAGTTGGATAGGTGAAGGAGCAGAAAAATATACTTGGATAGTTTACATTTTAATTGTTACACTTATTATTACCGCAGTAAGTAATGGTGCTAATTTAACGGATGGTCTCGATGGATTAGCGGCCGGAGTGAGTGCCATTATTGGAGCAGGTTTGCTGGTTTTTATTTATGTAAGTGGCAACTACAAATTTGCAGATTATCTTAATATCATGTACATCCCCAACTTGGGAGAGTTATCTATTTTTGTTGGAGCATTTGTTGGAGCATGTATTGGTTTTCTTTGGTACAATGCTTACCCAGCTCAGGTATTTATGGGAGATACGGGAAGCCTTGCCCTTGGTGGTATTATTGCTTCTTTAGCAATTATTGTTCGTAAAGAATGGCTAATTCCTATTTTTTGTAGTGTGTTTTTAGTAGAGAACCTAAGTGTTATGCTTCAAGTAGGATATTTTAAATATACGAAGAAAAAATACGGTGAAGGAAAGAGAATATTTCTAATGAGCCCTTTGCATCACCATTATCAAAAGAAAGGATTTCATGAAAGTAAGATCGCAGTACGGTTTTGGATTGTAACTGTATTGTGTGTAGTAATGTCGATCATCACTTTAAAAATTAGATAAGTATTAATGAGTATAAAATTGATCATATTAGGTGGAGGCGAAAGTGGTGTTGGTGCTGCTTTATTGGCTAAGCAACATGGATATGATGTATTCCTAAGTGATGGTGGTAAACTAAAAGAAATTTATAAAAAAGAATTACAAGACAATGGAATTGAATTTGAAGAAGAAATGCATTCTGC
>JAYVRC010000517.1:0-3394 GCA_043776615.1 Sphingobacteriia bacterium | reverse complement strand
TATCTGTTCTTACATCATGTGCCAATAAAAAAACAGCCTGACAAGAAGCTAATACCATTGCACTTAACTGAGCAACTTCTTTTTGATAAAATAAAATTGTTAATCGATAGGTTGCATAAATAGCAGCAAGTAACAAACAAAAGGAGGGCAATCTATACGCCCAATCGTATACACCAAATAGCTTCATACTAATTGCAGAAAACCAAAAAAGCATTGGAGGTTTATCTAGGTAGTCTTTCCCTAAATCGAACACTTGTAAAAAGCTATTTCTTTCCAACATCTCTCTACTTATAGAAGCATACTGAGATGCATCTACATCCATTAAAGGAATAAAAAAAATTCCTAAAAGATAAGTAGCAACACAAGCACCAATTATTGTATAAAAATATTTATTCGTGATCATTTATTGTAATTTTTCCTACCCTTCTTAAATAAAAATTACCAGTTAGCCATCCAATAAGGGATCCAACAATTGCCCCACAAAAAATATCAAATGGATAATGTACCCCAACATATATCTGCCCATAACTAATAGAAGCTGCCCAGAATAAAAAAGCATATTTCCATTTACCCATTATTCTTCCTAAAGTCATGATTATAAAAACAGCGAATCCAAAATGATTGGTTGCATGAGAAGAAGTAAAACTATACCCTCCAGAACAACCATTTAACAATAAACGAACCTGACTCATAAGAAAAGGGTCACGACAAGGGCGCGGACGTTCAAAAAAAGGCTTTACCCAACTACTGCTGATTTGGTCTGTTAACACCAAAGTAATTACAATAAATAAAATCCAAGAAAAAGCCTTTGACTTAAAATTCATCAAAATAAATACAATAAGAAATAAATACATTGGCACCCAAGTATTTGCCTCACGATACCAGGGATAAACTGAATCTAGGAAGGAGTTGGTATATACTGTATTGATTTTTAAGAATAGACTTTGGTCTAACTGGTTAAGCCAATGCCATAATTGTTGAAAATAAGTATTCATCAATACTACTAAAGCCATGACACAAATTTAACAATAAAGAGCTTAAGAATGCTTGGATATTTAAAGATGTTTTTTACCTTTAGGAATGCACAAAACATTATTTATACTAGAACTTCTTTTAAGTATGGGAATTGCTACTGCACAATACAACCCAATAGTGAAATTAAAGCCTTCACAATTAGACACATCTTTTAAACAAGAAATACCAAAAAATAGAATGCCAAACGCATTGGCAAATTTGGAGTCTAATAAATTACAAATCAAACTAGGAAATAATGGACAAGGTTTTGATTTGTATGAATCTACTATCGATGGGATGACGATTGCCTCCCCTGATAAATCTCAATCATATTCAATACCAAACAGTTTACAAAAAAATCAATCGATTTTAATTACTAAACCAAGTGAATTTAATACAAATAATCTTCAACTACGTATTCCACAACCTTTTACTGATTCTTTTTATATCCCTCCTTTTAATACCAAAAAATTTAATCCAAAAACAGAATTTAAGAAATAAACAATCTATTCATTTGATTTGCTGAACTCGAAAAACTGATCTACATCTTTTTTAAATTGAATTAAAGATGGCTTATGTATATAATACATATGTCCTGCCTCATAAAAATAGGATTGCACATTTTTTCTTTGTTCGGGACGAAGAAACATATGTTCAATATCATATTTAGCAGTAAAATAAGGAGTAGCAAAATCATAATATCCAAAACCAATATACACTTTTAGTGCAGGATTTTTAGCCATGGCATCTCTTAAACTTTCCGCTACATTTAAAAACTGGTTTTGAACATTATTATAATTCCATGGACGAACATCACCAAAAATATTGTACCCATTTTCTTCTTTCAGGTTGAGTTCTTTTTGAAAATAGTCGTTGATAGTTGCAGTAAATGGACCATCTATATTTGCGAAAGAAGGATCGAAACTATTACTTTCGGCAACATCATCAATATCTCTTCCGGTAAAACGAGCATCTAATCGACCGATCGTTAATCCATCTTTTCGACGAAGTTCTTTATAGAACCTGCTTTCTTCTACACGTAAATTACTTTGTAAACAATATTCTTTGGATAGACCAGTATAGTAACTCATTTTTTCTGCGATTGCATCTTTATCTGCATCACTCATCCAACCGCCTTTTAATAATGCAGATGCATAAGCCCCCAATGCAAACTCCTCGGATTCTTTCAATGCTTTTTTCAAATCGGCTTGTAAAGCAGGTGCTAATTTTTTGTGATACCATGCAGCTGCTGTATATGATGGAATATATAAAGCACGTGGTAAATCATTCCCAACATAATAATCGTTTGTACCAAAATTTAATACGGCAGAAATTAGAAATATTCCATTGATATATATCCGGTATCGATCTTGTAAAAATTTTGATAACCCAGCAGCCCTTGTAGTTCCATAGCTTTCACCAGCAAGGTATTTAGCAGATCCCCATCGCTGATAGCGAGATAAAAAATGATTAATAAAGGACCCTATTGAAGAAATATCTTCTACATATCCATGAAATTGTTTTGCAGATTCGCTAGGTATTGCTCTACTGTATCCTGTAGAAACAGGATCAATAAAAACTAGATCAGTTTTGTCTAACCAACTGTATTCATTATTAATATATTGATAAGGAGGCCCACTTGCTAAACCATCATCTTTTAAAGCAACTCTTTTGGGACCTAACCCTCCCATATGAAGCCATACAGAAGAGGATCCTGGCCCTCCATTAAAAGTAAAAGTGATTGGACGTTTACTACTTTCATCACCATCTTTTTTATAATAAGTAAAAAATACTTTAGCAATTAGTTTTCCAGTATCATTTTGCAGCATCAGATAACCACTATTGGTAGTATAATCGATTTTTTTACCGCTTACAACTACACTATTGTGAGTTGTTGTAACAATTACTCCTTTGGGAGAAATTTCCTCGGGAGATACAACTGGAACTGCTTTTTGTGCAGATAGATTAACTGTAATAAAAGTAAATAATAAAAAAAACTTGATTTTTTTCATGTAATCTAGATTTGGGAATTGAATATACGAAAATTTAATAGATCAACTTTTGGTACTAAGTACTTCAATTTCAAATACTAAAATACTATTGGGTGGAAAATCCTTACTCCTACTTCGCATGGAGTATGCTAAAGCCGATGGAATAATTAGTTTTATTTTACCGCCCACTTTGCACAAAGGAACTCCAATTTGCCAGCCCTTAATTAATCTACTTAACGGAAAAGTAGCTGGTTTGTCTTTTGTTTCTTCAATAAGCTTGCCTCCAACTAATAGTGTTAATTTATAATTTAAAGTAACCGTATCTGTTACTTTAATAAAAGCACCTGAACCTTCTTTAAGTATTTGATAATATACGCCATTCTTAATAC
>JAYVRC010000516.1:0-3409 GCA_043776615.1 Sphingobacteriia bacterium | reverse complement strand
TGATTTACAGGGCTTTTTTGATGCCTATATTATACGTTTCTTTTGTGTTGTTACTTGTTTATTTATCGTATATTTGTACCCTATTTGTACCATTTTTTGAAAGGGCTGTTTTTTGAATGAATTTGGACCTCAATTAGTTTACAAAGTTTACACAATGGAACACTTTAATACACTTTGATACACTTTGATATGGCGAAAGTAAAACTAAGAAGCAAAAAGATAGCAAACGGACGGCAAAGCCTGTATTTGGATTTGTACCCTCCAATATTTAACCCTGTTACTGGTAAGGAAAGCAGACGGGAATTTTTAAACCTGTTCACTTTTGACAAGCCCGAAACACCCGAACAGGAAAACCACAATAAAAACACCTTGCTGAAAGCGAACAGTATTTTACAAAGCAAAGTTCAGCTATTGGAAAAGGGTAAATATGAGTTTACGACCGATATCCCAATTTCGGTTTCATTCGATAAGGTTGAGCAAAAGAATAAAGACAAAGATTTTTTGATTGAGATTTTGCAGCAAGTCCGAAACCTTGAAAAATTAATACTTGAAAACCTTAAACAATGAGTTCTAATATCCAGGTACAACGTATTTGCCAGCAATGTAGTAATGAGTTTACAGCCCGAACCACCACCACATTGTACTGTTCACACCGTTGCAATAGTGCAGCATACAAAGCCAAAATAAGAACTGAAAAGGTTGAGGAAAGCAATAAGGAAACCCAGCGTATAAAAAGCCAGCCTATTGAGGAACTGAAAGCAAAAGAGTTTTTAACTGTTCGGGATATTGCAACTTTATTGAATTGCTCCGTTCGTTCGGTTTACTATTATATTGAAAGCGGTACAATTAAAGCCACCAATTTAGGGCAAAGGATTACAAGGGTTAAGCGTTCAGAACTTGACAAACTATTTGAGCAACCCCGAACCGATGCACCTCAACCCGAAAGCCAGCCCGAACAAAAGCAGTTTGATATTTCAGACTGTTACACCCTTACCGAAGTACAGGGCAAATACGGTATTTCAGAAACAGCCTTGCAAAACCTTATCATACGAAACAGCATACCTAAAATAAAAAAGGGCTGGTTTGCATACGTTCCGAAAATGGTAATTGATAAACTATTGAGTTAAACGCCAAAGCATAAAAGACAATGAGTATAAAAGTTAAGTTAAGACAAAAGGAAATTTCAGGGAACAGGCAAAGTTTGTATTTAGATTTTTACCCAGCCATACCACACCCCGAAACAGGCGAACCAACCCGAAGGGAATTTTTAGGGCAATACCTTTTAAGTGAAAACATTACCGATAAAACGGGTAAAAAGAAAAAAATAAAGCTTAGCCCTATCGACAAACAGCATAACAAAGAAACTTTACAACTTGCCGAACAGATAAGGCAGAAAAAAGAAAACCACCTTAACAAGCCCGAAATTTACACAGGGTACGAAAAGGAACAGCTAAAAATAAAAGAGCAGGGCGAACAAAATTTTGTTTCCTACTTTAAAAGCCTTGCCGACAAACGCAAAGCAAGTAATTACGATAACTGGGCTTCAGTTACAAGGAAAGCTTCCTATTATTCAACTTATTTAGAGCCTAAAAGGAATAACAGAATTGAACTTCATTATAATTTTTATTTTGATTGGTTAATAGAAATTAAAGACAATAAACTAAGGGTTTCTATTAGCAATATTTTGTTCAAAACAGATTGGGGAGATGTTGTTGTTTCAAGCAACACAAAAACACCTTATGATGTTTTATTTCAATCGAAATCAAAAGCTGAACTTGAAGGGAAACTGGCAAAGGAATATTTAATTACAAATTTAGATGACTTGTTTTTATCATTTCACACAAATTTATTGACGAAAAAAGATCAATGGTAAGCTAATTCATTGTTTCAAGTAAAAAAACTGGAGGGTAATTTCCGGTCCTAGCTAAGTTTCCCTATCCTGTGGGTTTACTTAGGATAAATATATTCGGATTCTTTATCTGGGCAAAGAGAAAAACCTCATGATTTTTTGTTGTTTTTCCACTTCCTTAAATTTAAATATTATGAAAGATAGCAACAATGAGCTTGCTTTTTTAGAACTGAAGCTTAAAGATCTGAAGGAACAAAAAAGGCACTACGAAGATCAGCGAAGAATTTTTAGTGATAGCGAAATCGACTTAATAGAGATTGATACAGGTTTATTAGAGATAAATGGAAAGATAAAAGAGACATCGCAAAAAATAAAAAATATAAATCGAAGCAGCTAATTAAAATTTAGTTTTAAAAATTAATATTAATGATCATTTTATACTTTGGTAAATTTATAGCATTGTTGTAGTACTTACTTAAGTATAATGAAAGTGACGAATAATTATTCTAATACCTAAAAAGTGCAAAAAAGTATACACAAGTTTATAAAGATATTGCTAATGGTTATTATTGGGTTAGCGGCTTTGTGGGCTCTATCGTATAGCTTTTATAAAAGCGAGATAGATAATGGAGGTAATGTGGAGTGGTTAAGCTGGAAAGATGTATTTATAGCTTGGCTACCTGTAATGGTTATTGGGTGTGTTATGGGTATTATGGGCTTTCTAAATAAAAAAGATTAAAATCTGAAAGATTAAGAAATTATTAATTCTTATACCTTTTTTAATATCGAGATTTTGTTATGGGCAAACAACAAATGTTTGTGAAGGAAATTTATCCTTACCTTTTCTAAATGAAATAGGTCGGAATCTACTTCACATCGAAATACTTTATTGCATGGATAAATTATTTGCTACTTTTTAATTCTGAATAATATGTTATTGCCTGAAATGATTAGAAAACTGTTTGAAGTATTTATTATTTCAACCATTAGCTCAGTTTTTGGATTTATTGGTATCAATTTCTCCCATAATAATATGATCATTTCTTCAATCGCTTCAGGGTTAGGCGGTGTGATTGGGTTGCTTCTATTTATTTTAAAGAAATCAAAAAACGGTGAAAAAGATACTGAGGGAAAACCCGTTGAAAATACTGAGGAAAAACCTTATGGCCCCTGGACACAGGGTATTTTAAGTCAATGTTTCGGGCATAAAAAAATGGCAAAAATTAAATCTATAAAAGCATTTATTACAATCTTAATTTCTTCTACTATTTTATTTTTTTGTTTGCCACCTGTTATTTCTCTCCTTCAAGGTCATAGTGAAACAGGGTATTTCTCAATTCCTTTTTTTGTTTCAATATTTTTGATATGGAGCACTGTATCTTCAAAATTACCTGAAATTAAGAATGATATTAAAGAATATAAGCGATACAAAAGAATTTTCGATAACGCACAAAAGAGAAAAAACGTATTAACTCCGACTTTGGAATAGACTTGTACCCCATTTGCGCCTCAAAGCCTGAAACCCTTACTGGCTAAGCCTTATCACTTTCTGTATCAGGA
>JAYVRC010000515.1:0-13459 GCA_043776615.1 Sphingobacteriia bacterium | reverse complement strand
CAGTGCAAACTTAATAGCAAATAAAAGACCAAATCAATCAATTTATAAAAAAGATGTCTAAAGGGCAGAAAAAATAAGCAGTAGAAATACTAACTTCGTTTCACAACAAGAATCAATGAACATTAAAGAAGAAGTTTTAGAAAACGTAGTAATTAAGTTTGCTGGAGATAGTGGAGATGGGATGCAGTTAACTGGACAGCAATTCACTAATAATACCGCCTTACTGGGGATTGATTTAGCAACTTTTCCAGATTTTCCTGCTGAAATTCGGGCTCCAATTGGCACATTGCCAGGCGTAAGTGGTTTTCAGTTGCACTTTTCTTCCAATAAAGTATTTACTCCAGGAGATATTGCCGACGTATTGGTTGCAATGAATGCAGCTGCATTAAAAGTAAATATGAAAGCCATCAAACCAGGTGGTAAAATGATTGTAAATATTGATGGATTTGATGCTAAAAACTTGCGTCTTGCAAATTATCCGGATGGAGTTAATCCGTTAGAAGATGGAAGTTTAGATTCATATGATGTAATTAAAATTGATGTTACAAAACTTACGCGCGAAGCCCTGAAAGACTTTACAGACTTGGGTGTTAAGGAGCGTGACCGTGCAAAGAATATGTTTGTGTTAGGTTATATTTATTGGATGTACAATAGAAATCTCGACAATACAATTGTGTTTTTAAAAGAGAAATTTGGCAAGAAAGACAGTATACTGCAAAGTAATATTAAAGTATTGCAAGCAGGGTTTAATTATGGTGATACTACTGAAACTTTTTCTGCTCGTTATACAGTAGCAAAAGCCAAGATGGAGCCGGGCTTTTACAGAAGTATAATGGGTAATCAGGCATTATCCATGGGATTGATAGCTGCCAGCGAAAAAAGTGGCTTGCCAATCTTCTTAGGTTCCTATCCTATTACTCCGGCATCAGATATTTTGCATGATTTAAGTAAATACAAGTCGTTTGGAGTAAGAACTTTTCAGGCAGAAGATGAAATTGCAGCAATTACATCTTCTATAGGAGCTAGCTATGGAGGTTCATTGGGAATTACAACTACTTCTGGTCCTGGAATGGCTTTAAAGGCTGAGGCAATGGGATTGGCTGTGATGTTAGAAATTCCTTTGGTTATTATCAATATTCAAAGAGGTGGACCATCAACTGGATTGCCAACTAAAACAGAACAAAGCGATTTGATGCAGGCTTATTATGGCAGAAATGGAGAATGCCCTATGCCAATTATTTCAACTGCAACTCCAAGTGATTGCTTTGATGTGGCTTATGAAGCAGTAAGAATTGCAGTTCAACATATGACGCCAGTTATTTTATTAAGTGATGGATATATTGCCAATGGTGCAGAACCTTGGAAGTTTCCACAGTCGGCCGATTTACAACCAATTGAAGTTAAATTCAAGCAAGGCTTAGATGAGGGCGAAGAAAAATTCTTGTCGTATAAAAGAAATGAAAAATTAGCTCGCCCTTGGGCAATACCCGGTACACCTGGGTTAGAGCATCGTGTTGGTGGATTAGAGAAGCAAGATATTACTGGTAATATTAGCTATGAAGCAGAGAATCACCAGCATATGGTAAAAACCAGACAGGCTAAGGTTGATTTAATTGCTGAATATATTCCTTTGCAAAAAATTGATAGTGGTCCAGAAAAAGGTAAGGTATTGGTTTTAGGATGGGGGTCTACTTATGGTGCTATTAAAAGTGCTGTATTAGATGTTCAAGCTAAAGGTCATGCTGTAAGTCATGCTCATATTCGTTATATGCGACCGTTTCCTAAAAACTTAGGAGAGATCATCAAAAATTTTGATCAAGTTTTAGTACCAGAAATTAACAATGGACAATTGGTAAAAATTATTCGTGATGTTTATATGGTTGATGCAAAAGCCTATAATAAAATCATGGGTATACCTATTACCAAAGGGGAGCTGGTTGATGTGATTACTAAAATGGTTTCTTAGTATGTTTTTGTAAATTGAATTTGCAAAATTCACTTATTCCACATTCACTACATCTCGGGCTTCTTGCAACGCAAGTATATCTTCCGTGTAAAATTAACCAATGATGTGCGCGGTGCACATATTCTGAAGGAATAAATTTAATTAACTCTTTTTCTACTGCTAAAGGAGTAGTTGCTTTTTTGCTAACCAAGCCTAATCGATGACTTACTCTATAAACATGCGTGTCAACTGCCATATTTGGTTGCTCATCTATTACACTAGTAATTACATTGGCCGTTTTTCTTCCTACACCTGGTAGTTTTACCAACTCATCTACCGTCATGGGAACTTCACCACCAAACTGCTCTAATAGCATATTCGACATGCCAATTAAATGCTTTGTTTTATTATTGGGATAAGAAATACTTTTTATTAATGGGAATAGTTCATCAAATGTTGCTTTCGCCATTTTATGTGGACTAGGATACTTTTTAAAAATTCCTGGAGTAGTAATATTTACTCTTTTATCGGTGCATTGTGCAGAAAGAATTACTGCTACTAATAATTGAAAAGGATTATCGTATACTAATTCTGTTTCGGCAATTGGAGTGGTTTGAAGAAAGTAATTAATTACTTGCTGATAGCGCTCTTTCTTTGTCATTCATAAAATTAATTATCTTTCTTCAAAGACAATGCTGCGTAGTCCATTATTGCTTTAATAGATTTTTTGGAGGGGGATGATAATTGAAGTTTATCTAGTTGCTCAATAGATCTTTTAAGGATTTCAACTTGATTATTTAGTGTTTCGTCTTCTTTAATTGCTTGGTTAATAGCAGCAGTTAATGCAGGTGTGCAATCATTGTATAGATACATAATCAGTTCCTCTTCTTTAAATTTTTTCATAAGCAGTCTATCTGCATTATTAAGAGGATACGGCGTTTATTTAAAACGAGGTGAAGTATATAATATTGTAACTAAAGCTGTTAAATTACTCAATTTTGTGCCCAACGTTCTTTATAGTATTTTATTTTTTAGGCGATAAAGAATCTTCTACAATAAAAATATCTTCGCCATCTTTTTTCATGAGATAGCGCTCGCGAGCATATCTTTCTAGAGCTGCGGGACTATGCTGTAAATCGCCCAATTCTTTGCGGGTTTTATTAATCTCTTGCTGATAATATGCTTTTTTCTGTTCTAGCTTGTGTAGCTCATCCCTTCTTTCTTTCTGTTGAAAGTAATCGCGCTGATCAATAAACAACATCCACACTATAAAAAATATAGAGGCTAAGAAATATTTATTGGTAATTACTTGGGCGAACTTTCTCATTAACTATCTCTAAAAAATATTGGTCAATAAAAGTAATCATAAACCTTTATTGACCAATCAATATTAATACACAGATGTGTGCATGCTATTTTGTACCAAATTTTATTTTCCCTTTAGGGTAAACACCAGTTGATCCCAACATTTCTTCTATTCTAATTAACTGATTGTATTTGGCCATACGATCACTTCTTGATGCAGAACCTGTTTTAATTTGTCCGCAGTTTAATGCCACAGCTAAATCTGCAATGGTATTGTCTTCTGTTTCTCCGCTTCTATGACTCATAATGGTGTTGTAACCATTGTGTTGAGCCAAAGTAACCGCATTAATGGTTTCGGTAATAGTGCCAATTTGGTTTACTTTAACCAATAATCCATTCGCAATTTTTTTATCAATTCCTTGTTGTAAACGATCAACATTTGTTACAAATAAATCGTCACCAACTAACTGACATTTGTTTCCAACCGCTTGTGTTAAAGCTTTCCAGCCACTCCAATCATCTTCTGCCATTCCATCTTCTATGGAAGAAATTGGGTATTGCTTTACCCATTTTTCCCAGAATTTCACTAACTCATCGCTGCTCATTGCTTTTCCACTGCTTTTATGAAAAACGTATTTTTTCTTTTTCGCATCCCATAATTCACTGTTAGCTGCATCCATTGCAATCACAATCTGAGAACCTGTTTTATAACCTGCAGCTTGTATTGCTTCCAATACAGTTTCAATAGCTTCTTCATTGCTTTGAATATTTGGAGCAAAACCACCTTCGTCACCCACATTGGTGCTAAATCCTTTTTTCTTCAATACTCCTTTAAGGGTATGAAAAATTTCTACTCCCCAACGCAATCCTTCGCTGAAAGACGTTGCGCCTATAGGCATAACCATGAATTCTTGAAAATCAATTTTATTGTCGGCATGAGCTCCTCCATTAAGGATATTCATCATTGGAATTGGTAAGGTTTTTGCATTGGTGCCTCCAATATATCGATACAAAGGCAAGTCTGCTTCATCAGCTGCTGCTTTTGATACAGCCATGCTTACTGCTAATATTGCATTTGCTCCTAGTTTACTTTTATTTGGAGTGCCATCTAATTCAATCATAGCTTCATCAATGGCAGCTTGTTGTGAAACATCAAAACCAATCAATTCATCAGCTATAATATCATTTACATTTTTCACGGCTTTTAAAACACCTTTTCCAACATATTTTTTCTTGTCGTTATCACGTAGTTCGGCCGCTTCATGAATACCAGTGCTTGCACCACTTGGCACAGCTGCTCTACCCATGGCACCATCATCTGTTAAAACATCTACTTCAACGGTTGGGTTACCGCGACTGTCTAATATTTGTCTTGCATGTACTTCAATAATGTAACTCATTGTATAATTATTAGGTTATTTTTCTCGACCGAAGGTAAGCAATATGTAGTTTATACACTTACTAGGTAGTTAAGTTGCTAAAAACAGTCTCTAAACTACCTTTTTTAGTTAAGTTTTCGAGACTATCATCTGCAACAATGGTGCCTTTATTGATGATGATGATTCTGTTGCAGATAGCGGTTACTTCTTGTAAAATATGACTCGAAAATAGTACTGTTTTATCTTTTCCTTGTTCCTTTATTAAATTCCTTATTTCTATAATTTGATTGGGGTCTAAACCACTAGTTGGTTCATCTAAAATTAATACTTCAGGCCGATGAATAAGTGCGGCAGCCAATCCTACACGCTGTTTGTATCCTTTAGATAATTGTGCAATTTTTTTGTTTTGCTCAATTTTTAAACCTACTTTCTCTATTATATCTTCTATTGACTTATGCCCAATGCCTAGTGACTTATTGCGATGTACCCCAGCAATAAAATTTAGGTACTCCTTTACATACATATCAGTATATAAAGCATTTGATTCGGGTAGGTAGCCGATTTTTTGTTTGCACTCAATCGGATGTTTTACAATATCTAATCCTGCAACTTTAACTGAACCACTTGTTGCTGCTAAATAACCAGTGATAATTTTTAGAGTTGTGCTTTTTCCAGCACCATTTGGTCCCAAAAAACCAACTATTTCTCCTTGGTTAATAGTAATGGATATATTGTTTACGGCTTTTTGTTCCCCGTAAATTTTGGTTAAATTGTTTACTTCGATTGACATAACTACTGCAAAATAGATTTTTTATTGCAACTTCTCCATTCATGAATCGTACTCTCCTTTAAAAGCATAGTAGCCAAAAAGCATTAGTCCGAAAGCAATTGGTAAAAATACTATTCCAAATACTGCCCACTGAATTTTAGTATCAATTCCAGGCTTTGAAATAATTTGTTCAGCAGCTGTTATTATTAAATAATACATGGCAATAGGGCCAAGAACTATCCAAATTAAACCTGCATATTTTTTTAATTGATTCATAATAGTTTTTTTATTCGGTTACAGGAGGATCAATTTTATTTTGAATATAAATGGTACCAATTACTAAACATATAGCAGCAATAATTATTGGATACATTAATCCAACCAATAAATCATTAGTATAAATAGTAGTGAGTAATGTTGCTACAAAAGGGGTGAGTCCTCCGAAAACGCCATTGCCAATATGGTATGGTAATGACATAGAAGTGTATCTGATTTTAGTAGGAAATAATTCAACTAAAAAAGCCGCAATTGGTCCGTATACCATAGTTACATAAATAATCATTATAAAAACAATACCTACCATTTTCCAATAAGTAACGCCACTCACTGTTCTTATAATTTTATCGGCAGTAATAATAGTAGTTCCATCTGTTTGAGCTAAATATAATAATTCGCTAAATAAATAATGATAAGAACATACAGCTAATAACATACCACTCATCATGATCCATTTTCTTCCAATTTTATCGCTCCAAGCTCCAAAAATCACAAAGAAAGGTGTGCCAAATAAAATGGCCCAAATAAGTATGGTTCTACTTTGATCAAAATCAATTTTACAAACGTTTTCAAGAAAGGATTGTGCATAAAACTGGCCTGTATACCAAACAACACCTTGCCCCATAGTGGCTCCGAATAAAGCCAGTAAAACCATTTTTAAATTAGTTTTATTACCAAAACTTTCTTTAATAGGATTCACAGATGTTTTACCTGCAGCTTTTAATTCGGTGAACAATGGAGATTCACTCATTTTAAGTCGGATGTAAATGGAAAGTCCCACTAAAACAATTGAAACGAGAAAAGGAATTCTCCATCCCCAATTATTAAACTTAGCGATTGATTTTGCAGCATCAGCATCTAAACTGTGACGAGTAAGTAATATCACTCCAAGAGAAACAAATAGACCTAGTGTAGCAGTAGTCTGTATCCATGAAGTATAGAAACCTCTTTTATGTTCTGGCGAATGTTCGGCCACATAAGTTGCTGCACCGCCATATTCTCCTCCCAAAGCCAATCCTTGTAAGAGTCTTAATATTAATACTAAAATAGGCGCTACATATCCAATGGAATCAAAATTTGGTATAAGACCAATTGCAAAAGTTGATCCACCCATTATAATGAGCGTAAGCAAGAATGTATGTTTTCGACCAATTAAATCTCCTAGTCTGCCAAAAAATAGTGCCCCAAATGGCCGAACAATAAAGCCAGCAGCAAAAGTGGCTAATGTTGAAAGTAGTGCGGCAGTTGGATTTGTTTTTGGAAAAAATTGACTTGCAATTACCGTTGCTAAACTTCCGAAAATATAAAAATCATACCACTCAATTAAAGTACCTAAAGAAGAAGCAGTAATAACTTTGCGAATGCTTGTTGAATTATTCATTGGTATAAATAAGTGTTCAACTTACATAAAATGTTGCATATTGCCAAGCAAGTATTGCTGTATATTTATACCAGAAATTGTTTGTTATGCATTACCCCTATCAAATAAAGAGTTTTGAACAATATAAAGCTGCTTATCAAAAAAGTATAGAAGATCCTGCTGGTTTTTGGGAAGATATTGCCAATCATTTTACTTGGAAAAAAAAATGGAAAAGTAAAAATGAAGTGTTGAATTGGAATTTTAATGAACCTAAAATAGAATGGTTTAAAGGAGCTACTTTAAATATTACGGAGAATTGTTTAGATAGGCATTTACTTACTCAGCCTAACCAGCCTGCCATTATTTGGGAACCCAATTCTCCCGATGAGCAAAGCAAGATTTTAACCTATAAAGAATTATACGAAAAAGTTTGTCAGTTTGCACATGTATTAAAAAATAACGGTGTACAAAAAGGCGATAGGGTTTGTATTTATATGGGTATGATTCCTCAATTGGCAATAGCTGTGTTGGCTTGTGCAAGAATAGGTGCTATACACAGTGTGGTGTTTGGTGGATTTTCTGCACAGAGCATTTCAGACCGATTAGAAGATGCACAAGCAACATTTATTATTACCTGCGATGGTGCTTATAGAGGAGCAAAAGATATTCCTTTAAAAAGTGTTATTGATGATGCATTGATTGGTAATAGCAACATTAAAAAAGTAATTGTTTGTACTAGAACAACAACGCCAGTATCCATGATTAAAGGAAGAGATATTTGGTGGGAAGATGAAATGCAGCGAGTAGAGGATCAAGGTATTACTTTTATTGAGGCTGAAGAAATGGATGCGGAAGATCCTTTATTTATTTTATATACATCTGGAAGTACAGGAAAACCAAAAGGAGTTGTTCATACCTGCGGTGGGTATATGATTTATGCCAATTACACTTTTGTAAATGTGTTTCAATACCAGCCTGAACAAATTCATTTTTGCACAGCAGATATTGGTTGGATTACTGGGCATAGTTATATATTATATGGACCATTAAGTGCTGGTGCTACTTCCGTTTTATTCGAAGGGGTGCCTACTTTTCCGGATGCGGGTAGATTTTGGGATATAGTAGATAAACTTAAAGTAAATATTTTGTACACTGCGCCTACTGCTATTAGGAGCTTGATGGGATTTGGTTTGGGGCCTTTACAAGGAAAAGATTTGTCTTCTTTAAAAGTTTTAGGAACAGTTGGTGAGCCAATTAATGAAGAAGCATGGCATTGGTATGATGAAAATATAGGCAAGAAAAAATGCCCGATTGTAGATACTTGGTGGCAAACAGAAACAGGCGCTTGCTTAATTAGTAATTTAGCTGGTGTTACCCCATCGAAACCAAGCTGGGCAACATTGCCCATGCCTGGTGTGCAAATGTTATTGGTTGATGAAAATGGAAAAGAAGTAATTGCAGAAGGTGATGAAACCGTATCGGGCAATCTTTGTATTAAAGCACCATGGCCAGGCATTTTAAGAACTACTTATGGAGATCATGAAAGATGCCGCACTAATTATTTTGCTACTTACAAGGATTTGTATTTTACAGGTGATGGAGCTTTAAGAGATAAGGATGGAAATTATAGAATTACTGGTAGGGTAGATGATGTGTTGAATGTAAGTGGACATAGAATTGGCACTGCAGAAGTAGAGAATGCATTGAATATGCATGCAGGTGTTGTAGAGAGTGCAGTGGTGGGTTATCCGCACGATGTAAAAGGGCAAGGTATTTATGCTTATGTAATTTATCAAGGATCACATGCTACAGATACACATGGTACGGCTGATGTAGTTCGTAAAGATATTTTACAAACTGTTACCAGAATGATTGGTGCAATTGCAA
This sequence comes from Sphingobacteriia bacterium, assembly GCA_043776615.1. Taxonomy (GTDB): domain Bacteria; phylum Bacteroidota; class Bacteroidia; order Chitinophagales; family Chitinophagaceae; genus Sediminibacterium. The sequence continues at coordinate 4,538 of JAYVRC010000515.1, read as the reverse complement.
AGCCCGATAAAATTCAATTTGTAAGTGGACTCCCAAAAACCAGAAGTGGTAAAATTATGCGACGTATTCTTCGTAAAATTGCAGAAGGTGAAACCGACAATTTAGGTGATATTTCTACATTATTAGATCCTGGAGTCGTGGAGGAGATTAAGAATGGGAGGGTTTAGTTTATTGCTGTATAACATCCTCCAATGATTTAATTAATTTCGGAAAACTGGGTATTGCATTATTGCACAAGACAATTAGTGTTTTTTTGGAGTGAAGAAATCGAATAATTTGTGTTTTGTATCCCGGGTTATCGCCATTGTGAGATACATATTTATTTCCTTCTGCATCAATTTTTATATCCCAACCAAAACCATAGTTTGAAATTTTTCCATCGGTTAATTCAGCAGGGGTATATGCTTCATCTAAAGTAGATTGTTTTACCAATTGTTGTGTGTACAATGCCTGATCCCATTTTAATAAATCTTGCGCTGTTGAACTTATTCTACCCGGACCTTTTCTATTGCCTAACCAAATGGTATAGTTAGAAGAAGGGAATGAATCGGCTCTGATGAATTGTTGTTTTTCGGGAACCCAAATATGCCCTAGCGCAAAATTCTTAGTCATTTTTTTTTCTTCTAAAGTCCTAATATCGGTATTCCGCATCCCTAATTTTTTAAAAATATTGGATCTGCAAAACTCAATAAAATCGATCCCTCCAGCTTTTTCGGCAATACTTGCCAATAATACATAACCGGTGTTGCTGTAATTGTATTTGCTACCTGGTTCAAATAGTTTTGGCGGTTGATAACGATTCAAGTATTCCAAAATATCGTTGTTGCCAGCTACTTTACTTTTATCCCAGTATTGATCCATGATGGCTTGATAATCGGGTAAGCCACTGGTATGATTTAATAAATTGCGGATGGTAATTCCTTTGTAGGGAATATTTATATATTGAGAAACTGAATCATCGAAATTGAGTTTGCCTTTTTCTTGCAACATCATAATAACCATGGCAGTAAATTGTTTGCTCACCGATGCTAATTCAAAAATATCTGTCTTCTTTAAATTTATTTGATTGATAAATTCGCGGTAACCAAAAGATTTTTCAAATATAATATTACCTTTATCTGCATATAAAATAATACCACTAAATTGATCTGCTTTTACAAATGAATCAATAATGCTTTCAATGTTTTGAGCACGGATATTGAATACTCCAGTAAAAAGCATTCCAATACTTAGTACGATTTTTTTTAGCATAAATTAGTTTTGACTATTCTTAATGCTTTTGCCATTTCTTGTACCATTTATTTTTTCATTTTCAACTACTAGTTCACCATTTACTAAAACATATTTAAATCCTGTAGAATATTGGTGTGGACTTTCATAAGTTGATAAATCTTTAACTGTTGCTTCATCAAACAAAACAATATCTGCTGCAAATCCTTCACGCAATAAACCGCGGTTTTTTAACTGAAATTTTTGTGCAGGCAATGAAGTCATTCTTCTGATGGCTTCTTCTAGTGAAATTACTTTTTCTTCGCGTACGTATTTTCCTAAAACCCTTGCATTGGTTCCGTAACCTCTTGGGTGAGGGGCTCCTTGTCCGTAAACACGAATACTAGCATCGCTTGCAAACATATTGAACGGATATTGCATAATGCGTTTAACATCTTCATCGCCCATACCATGAAATACCATACTAGCACCTCCAAGTTTGATCATTTCCATTACAGTGTATGCTTCTTCTTTTGGGGTAGATTTTTTTCCTTTTAAAATATTTACTTGTTCAATACTTTTTCCATTATAAGTAGTATCAGCCTTAAAAGTGGCCACTACTGGGTAACTAAAATGTTTTAATTTTCTTTTGGCTAATTTTTTCAACATGTAGTCTGCCACTCGTTTTTGTGTTGCCGGATCAGATAATCTAGCATTAATAGAATCTTGTCCGTCTGCTAAAACCCAGTCTGGCAGAAGTGTTCCGAGGTTAGTACTACTTGCAGTATAGGGGTATTGATCGATGGTTACATCTATTCCTTCTTTACGAGCTGCTATTATCAAAGCAACTGTTTCTTTGCTTCTACCCCAATTTTGTTGTCCGCTTAATTTAAAATGAGAAATTTCTACAGGTATTTTTGCTGCTCTTCCAATTTGAATGGCTTCTTCAATGGCTTGCAAAACACTATCTCCCTCATCACGCATGTGACTTGCATAAACACCATTGTATGTAGAAGCCACTTTTGCTAACCGAACAATTTCTGCTGTTTTACTATAAGTACCAGGAATGTAAATTAGTCCAGTACTTAATCCTACAGCACCATCTTTCATTGCTTTTTCTACAATGGCTTCCATTTGTTGCAATTCTGATTCTGATGGATCTCTCATCACAGTTCCAATAACTGCTTTTCGAACATCATTGTGCCCAATTAATGAAGCAATATTAATACCCATTTTAGTACTGTCTAATCCTTCAAAATATTTTCCCAGATTAATATTTGATCCGCCACAGTTTCCGGTAATAACTGTTGTAACTCCATCTAATAAAAAATTATCGGCTTGAGGATTTCTTTTTTCGTCTCCTTCGCAATGGGTATGTACGTCAATAAAACCAGGGGCAACAATTAATCCCGTGGCATCTATTGATTTTGTTGTAGTCCAATTATTTAGTTTACCAATTTTTAAAATCTTTCCATCTTTAATTGCTATATCTCCAATAAACCAGGAATTGCCAGTGCCATCTGATATCTTACCATTTTTCAAAATAATATCGGCTTGTTGGGCAAAACTAAAAAAAGGCAAAACAAGAAAAAAAATCAGTAAGTGCTTCATATATTTAAACAGATTGGTTATAAACTGTTGAAAAGATAAATCTTTTTTTGATTTGATAGGGTTGGCTATTGCATTTTACATTGCTGATATATACCTTACCCTTTCAATTTATCCAAACAATTTAAAAAATTAAATTATGAACACAAAAACATTAGTAAATGGACTACTAGCCGGAGTACTTGCATTTCTTTTAGGATGGCTCATTTTTGGTATATTGTTAATGGATTATTATACCCAGCATATGATGCAGTATGGGGGGTTGATGAAAAATCCACCTGATTTTGTATTTATGTTTATTGGATCAATCGCTTATGGTCTCCTGTTGTCGTATGTTTTTACAATGGGAAATGTGGCTTCTGCTTCTAAAGGTGCTATGGTGGGATTGGTAATTGGTTTATTAACCCAAATTAATTTTGATACTTTTCTTTTTGCACAGATGAATTTAATGGGGAGAAGTCTAATGATCATTGATATTTCTGCTAGTGCAGCATTTAGCGCTATTATAGGAGCTTTCTTGGGTTGGTGGATGGGTAGAAAGTCGACTACCACCTAAGTATTAAACTATTTTTGAGTGATGGAGAGCCACTTTAATCGAATTCATTTTTTATTGAAGAGATGAATTACTTTTGCCATCCCTAAAAAATGGATATGCTGCATAAGCTAGAAGGAATAAAAGCAAGGTTTGATCAAGTTGGTGTAGCACTTACCAACCCAGAAATTATTAATAACCAGAAGGAATTCGGGGTTTATAGTAAAGAATATCGCTCTTTAGAGAAGATAGTTCAGCCTTATGAAGCATATATAAGGGTGTTAGCAGATCATAAATATGCCAAAGAAGCATTGAATAGTAATGATGAAGAAATGCGTGAATTGGCTAAGATGGAATTACCTGAATTAGAGGAAAAGAAAGATGCTTTAGAAAAAGAGTTGACCAAACTTTTAATTCCTAAAGATCCACAAGATGATAAAAATGCCATATTAGAAATTCGTGCTGGAACTGGGGGTGATGAAGCCAGTTTATTTGCAGGTGATTTATTAGGTATGTATTTGCGGTATTGTTCAAAAAAAGGTTGGAAAACGGCCATTGTAACTGAAAATGAAGGAACAGTAGGAGGATATAAAGAAGTAATTGTAGAAGTTACTGGTGAGGATGTTTATGGCACTTTGAAATTTGAAAGTGGTGTACATCGTGTACAGCGTGTTCCTAACACTGAAACGCAGGGAAGGGTGCATACTTCAGCGGCAACTGTTGCAGTAATGCCTGAAGCGGAAGAACTTGATTTTGAATTGAAAGAAAGTGATGTGAAAATGGAAACTGCACGAAGTGGTGGTGCAGGCGGACAAAACGTAAATAAAGTTGAAACAAAAGTTTTTTTAACCCATATTCCTACTGGGGTTGTAGTTGTTTGTCAGACTGAACGCTCTCAATTAGGCAATCGCGAAAAAGCGATGACCATGCTTCGAACAAAATTGTATGAAGAGCAAGTACGTAAGCAAGAAGATGAAATTTCTAGACAAAGAAAAACTTTGGTAAGCACTGGAGATAGAAGTGCAAAAATTAGGACCTATAACTGGCCACAAGGTAGGGTCACTGACCATCGAATTGGATTAACTTCTTATAATTTAGATGCGGTTATTAATGGAGATATAGAAGAGTTTATTGAATCATTGCAAATGGCAGAGAATGCTGCTAAAATGGTGAATCAATAAAATTAATT
>JAYVRC010000514.1:0-3414 GCA_043776615.1 Sphingobacteriia bacterium | reverse complement strand
TGATACCAATGAGTATTGGCTTGTATCAGCAGTACGATTTACATCCGGGGAAATTAATTAATAAGGTACCCATTCAATCTGGATTGCGTTTTTATTATTGGACACAAAGTTTCGGCAGGTATACAGGTGAAAATGTTTACCATGAAATGAGTTATTTTTCTTTTTTGTTCGAAAATATGTTGTGGAGTTTTTTGCCTTGGATTTTATTTTGTTTAGTCGGCTTATTTTTTAGTTTTAAAGAATTAGTACAGCAAAAGTTCAATCTTAATCATGATCAAGAATTTATTAGTACAGGAGGGTTTGTATTAACTTATTGTATTCTTGCAAAAAGTCAGGCACAATTACCGCATTATATTTTTGTTGTTTTCCCTTTAGCAGCTATTGCAACAGCAAGAATTTTATTTGGACTATTTTTTACTAATCGATTAATTAATTGGCGTAAACCTTTGGTGATTTTTCATGTAATCCTTTTTTCTTTATTGTGGTTTGTTTTAATTGGATTAATGTGGATCCCATTTAATGAAATCCCAATTATAGTTTCTGTTTTAGTATTATGCGGGTTTATTGCTTTTATGTGGAGCTTATTTTTTAAAAAATGGAAATTTCCAACAATTATTCATTCAGCCTTTTATACAATTGTTTTTATAAATATTTTTCTAAATAGCGCCTTCTATCCCAATTTGCTAAAGTATCAAATGGGGAACGATGCTGCAGCTTTTATTAATTCACATCAACTGAATAAAGACTCTATTTATCAATATGGCGTTTACAACAGCAATGCCTTACATTTTTATGGAAAGCATGTTTTTGTTACAATTGATAAGACCAAGGATTTAAATTTAAGTCAAACAATCATTACCAATAAAGACAGTGTTGCAGTTGTTAAACAGCTTTTCCCCAACGCTACAATCATTCATGAAGGCAATCAATATGCAGTATCCTTATTAACTGCGGGTTTTTTAAATCCTTCTACAAGAAATATAGAAATGCCAAAGTATGTAATTGTTAAACTTGATGGGAAACCATAGAGTCACTAAATATTCGTAGTTTTACAAGCATGACTGAAGTTTTAATAATTCTTTTTTTGGTGATCTTGAATGGTCTGTTTTCTATGGCCGAAATTGCGCTAGTATCTGCAAGAAAAGCAAGATTGGAGGCGCAAGCTGATAAAGGAGATGTAGATGCTGCGAAAGCATTAAAACTTGCCAACCATCCGGATACATTTTTATCAACTGTGCAAATTGGAATTACTTTAATTGGAATTTTAACTGGTATTTTTTCTGGCGACACTTTTAAACTACCATTAACTGAATGGCTTAAAAAGTTTGAAATTATTGATAAATACAGTAGTTCAATAGCAACAATAATTATAGTTATTGTAATAACTTATCTCTCTTTGGTTTTAGGAGAATTGGTCCCTAAAAGAATTGGCTTGAGCAATCCAGAAGGAATTGCCAAATCTGTTGCAGGACCAATGCGTTTTTTAGGTTGGCTTACTTTTCCAATTATTTGGTTGTTGACCAAATCATCTCATTTGATAGTGAGATTATTAAACATCAAAACCAGTGATAGTCAGGTTACCGAGGAAGAAATCAAAGCCATCATTAGTGAAGGAACTGAGCAAGGCACTATTGAAGAAGCAGAACAAGAAATTATTGAAAGGGTATTTCATCTAAGCGATAGAAACATTACTTCTTTAATGACGCATCGAACAGATATTGAATGGATTGAAGGAAATAAAAAAATTCATGAAATTAGAGAGGAGCTTAAAGATATGATTCATTCGGTTTATCCTGTATGCGAAATTGATATTGATCATATTAAAGGAGTGGTTTCAATTAAAGATCTTTTCTCTGGAGATGCAAATGCAACTGTATTGTCTATAATGAGAGAAGCCATGTATGTACCCGAAAATAATACAGCATATCAAGTACTTGAAAAATTTAAGCAAACTAAAATTCATCAATGTTTTATTGTAGATGAATATGGCTCTGTGCAAGGGTTAATGACTTTAAACGATATTCTAGAAGCAATAGTAGGCGATATACCACAGGAAGAAGATGAAGATTATGAAATAATAGAACGTGCTGATGGAAGTTTTTTAGTAGATGCTCAAATTCCTTTTTATAATTTCTTAAGTCATTTTGATAAAACAGAATGGATGGAGAAATGGGAGCAAGATTTTAATACACTTGCAGGCTTTATTATTCATCATTTAGAAAGAATTCCCAAAACGGGCGACCTATTAACTTGGGAGTCTTTTCATTTCGAAATAGTAGATATGGATAACAATAGGGTAGATAAAGTGCTCGTTACAACCTCAATACCTTTAGTCCATAATGGTGATTAGAAATCAAAACTAGTGATTCGTTGATGCTGATCTAATCTATAGCTTTTTTCTTGCCCTTTATTTTTAATATGAAAAATATTGGTTTGTGACTTTTCAAAATCATATAATAAGTTACAATTAATATCAATTTTTTTTATTTCTTTAATATTCTCTACTTCAAAATAGGTCCAGGTGCTTTCTTTTATAATTTCATAACCAATATATTTTGCTGTTACTAACTGCCCATTAATTTTTAATTGTAAATTTTTATTAATATAGTTGGTTAATTCTTTGCCATTTGGTATTTTATTGTTGGGTTGATATAAATCAATTTTTGTAGAACTATATTTTTGAAGTGTTTTTTCTAAATCTTCAGTAAAAACACGAATACTAATTTCAACACTGCTTTCTTTTGAATTATGTTCAATATCTATTACTGAAACAAAAAAAGGATGTACTAATGCTATTAAACTAATTAGTAACCATTGAACAAAAGTATTTGCCATTCAACCATCATTTTTTAATATTGCAAATGTCGTGTTTAATTTAACTTCTTCCATATGAATGATTTTTTATTGTATTTTCAAATTGGTTTTAAGCATATTGCCGATTTGAGTGGGATCGACCATATTCTATTTATCCTTGCACTCTGCATTCGGTATCAATTTGGAGACTGGCGAAAATTACTCATATTAGTAACGGCCTTTACTTTAGGGCATTCAATTACCCTTGCACTAAGTGTATTTGAGCTGATTCAATACTCTATGAAGTGGATAGAGTTTCTAATACCTGCAACCATTGCAATTACAGCTTTCAGTAATGTATTTATAAAAAAGTTTGCCTTTAAATCAAAATTTCCACTTATATATTTTCTTGCATTATTCTTTGGTCTAGTTCATGGAATGGGCTTCAGTACTTACCTTAAAAGTCTTTTAGGCAAGGGAGAATCTGTTGTTTGGCCACTATTGGCCTTTAACATTGGACTAGAAGCAGGACAATTATTGATTGTGCTAATCATTTTAATGATTAGCCTTATATTCGTGTCGCTTTTTAAAGTTAATAGAAGAGAATACCTGTTGTTTTGT
>JAYVRC010000513.1:0-13473 GCA_043776615.1 Sphingobacteriia bacterium | reverse complement strand
GGCAATAAAAATATTCAAAACAATTGGAGAGCCTGGCTACTCTCAATTGGTGTTTCATCTGAAAATATTATTAAAATAGAAATGGGAAATGCTTAAGGCAAAATAAAATTTTCATACAAAAAACTAATTAAGTGCGGCAAGCTGTTTACATTAAATCTTTTATAAAGCGGTAAGATTCTTTTTTCAACTCCAGATTTACTCATGTCTAATTTTGCTGCAATTTCTTTTATAGTCAATCCTTTTGATACGTATTGCAACACTTCTTTTTCTTTATTTGAAATAGCAATATGCTCAAACAATGATTTGTTTAACTCTTCTTCAAATTCATTTTTTTCTGGCCCATAAGCTGCATACCTTATAACTTTCCCAAAACGTAGATCACGATTTACTTGAAATCTACCGATTGCTTCTTTTACAGCGCCATCTTTTTCAACACTAAAAATGGCCAATTTTATTTGCATAGGAACTAAGCTTCCGTCTTTATGAATCTTTCTTGCTTCAAAAGAGTAACTATAATGCAACATATCCTGATTTTTAGAAAATATAAATTTTACTGCTTTTTCGTTTAAGTCGAAAGCAAAAGGTGCGTGAAGAGGATCTGTCTTACTCATTATGGTAATCAAATCAATCTCATTATCCTTATAACCCAATGTTTCTTCCCAACCATCTGCATAAACCAATCTGTTTTCTTTAAAAGAATATATGTAAACTGCTTCTTCAGGAAATCTTTTGATAACTTTTTTGAATTCTTGGTATTGTTCACTTAAAAGATCTATTGGTGTTTTTGTAAGCAGTTGTACTATAAAATCTGGCAGTTGGTTCTTAAGATCCATTCTTAGGTTCTTTTTTATTGGATAATGCATTAAAACTACGTAAAAACGTAGTTTTTCATATTAAAATGGGCAATAAATTTACAGATATAAAAAATAAATTGCTTTTAAAGCGATTCGTTGTAAAAAAGCCCTGTTCTTAATATCCAATATCGAAATGATGCGATAATTATTTTGGAGGCTTTACAAAAAAGTTAACTATTGGGGGATAGTTTATAAAGGTCGCTTTCCGAAAGGAAGGCGGCCTTATTATTTGTCCGTTGTTTTTATACCCTGTAACAAATTGCATTAATATTCATTCCAGCTCCAACAGATGCAAACAATACGATATCTCCTGGACTTAAATGATGTTCACTAAGTTCACCGCGACTAACCAAATCATATAAAGTAGGAATAGTTGCAACCGAACTATTGCCAAATTTATGAATGCTCATTGGCATAATATTGTGGGGTATTTCTTTTATTCCATACAACTTAAACAATGCCTTTATAAATCCCTCGTCCATTTTTTCATTGGCTTGATGAAGAAAGAATTTTTTAACATCGGTTACATGCAACCCACAGTTGTCTAAACAGGCTTTCATTGCTAATGGTACATTTTTAATTGCGTACTCATAAACTTTACGCCCCTTCATTTTAATAAAACGAACGGATGGATCGGCATTTGGGATATAAGACTTTCCCATTGTTATATATCCAACTTCGTCAATACAATGACTTTGCATACTTTGTGCCATTATACCTTTACTATTCTTATCTCCCTCAATACCCTCAATAATTGTAGCACCTGCGCCATCACTAAAAATCATGCTATCCCGATCGTAATGATCAATTACCCTGCTTAAAGTTTCGGTGCCAATTACCAAACACTTTTTTGCTAATCCCGATTTGATAAAAGCATCTGCTTGTGTTACACCTAAAATCCAACCCGGGCAACCAAATAAAACATCATAAGCCACACAATTCGGATTTTTAATTTTTAATCTACTTTTTATTCTAGAAGCTAAAGAAGGAACTGCATCAGTTTGAATAGTATTTTTTAGTATGTCTCCAAAATTATGAGCAACAATAATTTGATCGAGGGTTTCAGGATCAATACCTGCATTATCAATAGCGTGTTTTGCAGCAATCAATCCCATGTCAGATGCAGTAAATTCATTTCCTACATACCTTCGTTCTTCTATTCCCGTAATATCTTTGAATTTTTCAATAATCTCTGAAGAAGGCGTGCCAATTTTTTCATGGTCTTCTGCATAAAAAATCTGTTCAGCAAAATCCTTATTGTTTTTAATATGCGGAGGAATATAACTACCAGTTCCCGTGATTACTGTTCGCAATAAAGTCATTGTTCATTAATTTGTATTATCTCAAATGTAGGAATAAATAAAAAGGGATGGCATAGCCATCCCTAAAAAACATAAAACTAACAGGTGTTTATATATATTGGTCGCCCTTATTGCGTTTAACTTCTGCTACATATTCTTTAATTGCCTGTTCTTTTTCTTTTTTACAGATTAAAAGCACATCATCTGTATCAACAACTATAAAATCATCGAGGCCCTGTAATACCAGCAGTTTTTCATGGGGTGCTGAAACCATGCATTTAGTTGCATCAATCACTATTACGTTAGGCGAAGCCACCGCATTCCCTAAATAATCTTTTTCTAAATTATCATAGGCACTATTCCATGTTCCCAAATCGCTCCAGCCAAAAGAAGACGGGATAACGTATACATTATTTGCTTTCTCCATTATTGCAAAATCAATTGAAACATTGGTACACATCGGATAAATTCTGTTGATGGCTTCTTTTTCTGTTGGAGTATTAAAATGTGCTTTTTCTGCATCAAACAATTCGAACATTTCTGGTTGGTATTGTTCAAAAGCCTTCATTACATTTTTAACTTGCCAAACAAAAATACCGGCATTCCAAAGAAAATCTCCACTAGCTAAAAAGGTTTTGGCCAATTCTAAATTAGGCTTTTCTGTAAATGTTTTTACTTTATAAATTCCATCAGCCACTTGCATAGGTTCATGCTGAATATAACCATAGCCTGTATTTGGGTGAGTAGGTTTAATACCAAGTGTTACCAATGATTTTATATGCTCAACAAAAGTTAAAGCCTCTGCAGTAATTTTTTTAAAATTATCAGTATCAAGAATCATATGATCGCTTGGCGCAACTATTAAAGATGCTTCAGGATCTTTTTGTAATAATTTATATGAAATATAAGCAACACATGGTGCTGTATTTTTTCTGCTTGGTTCAGCCAAAATATTGGCTAATGGTAATTCTGGTAATTGATCCTTTACAATATCAACATATTCATCGGAAGTAACGATATAGATGTTTTCATTAGGAATAAATGCAGCATACCTTTCATAGGTCCACCTAATTAATGATTTACCCGTATTCAATATGTCTAAAAACTGTTTTGGGTAAGAAGTACGGCTTTTTGGCCAAAATCTACTGCCGATTCCGCCTGCCATAATAGCTACATAATGGTGTTTGTTCATTAGCGTTTTTTAGAATTTATAGGATGAGTTTCCACTGTAATAACACAGATTTATTGAACGTTTTTAAGATTAACTTATTGCATTCTTAAACAATTCCTTCTTTGATTAAATCATGTAAATGTATTATGCCGTAATAGTGTGCATTCTCTGCAACTATTAATTGGCTTATATTATTGGTTCTTAATAAATCGAGTGCTTCAACAGCAAGTGCATCGGGTGCAATTGTTATTGGATGACTAGTAAGAATGTCCTTAGCACATATATTACTTATGTCTTCTATTTTTTCTAACATCCTTCTTAAATCGCCATCGGTAATTATACCTAGTAATAAATTATTATTATCTACAACCGCTGTTACCCCCAATCTTTTTTCGGTTATTTCTACAATCACTTTTTTAAGGGATGTATTGGCAAATACTAGTGGCTTCTCGTTGGTTGAGGAAATGTCTTCAACCCTTAAATATAAACGCTTTCCAAGATTTCCACCTGGGTGAAAGCGGGCAAAATCTCGGTTATTGAAACCATTTAATTCCATCAAACAAACGGCTAAAACATCTCCAATTACCATTTGTGCGGTTGTACTACTAGTTGGAGCGAGGTTATTGGGACAAGCTTCTTTATCAACTGTAGTATTTAATACCCAATCGGAATGGTTTGCTAAAAAACTTTCCATATTGCCTACCATTCCAATTAAAGTATTTCCAAAATTTTTAATTAATGGAACCAATACCTTAATTTCTGGGCTTTCTCCACTTTTACTAATCACCAATACAATATCATCATTGGTAACCATTCCTAAATCACCATGAATAGCATCTGCCGCATGCATAAATAAAGATGGGGTTCCAGTAGAATTGAGCGTAGCTACAATCTTTTGTGCTACAATAGCGCTTTTGCCAATACCGCTAATTACTAAACGACCTTTAGAATGATGTATAGCATTGATTATTTGCTCAAACTCGGTATTAATAAAAGATGCCAAATTTTTTACAGCATTTGCTTCAATGTCGATTGTATTGAGTGCAGTTTGTAAAATTGTTGATTTCATGAAGTGTAAAGATAAACTTTAACAAGAATGCAAACTTATTGCCATTGTGCTTTGCTAACTTAGCATCCTTTTTCCAAATTACATCCAATAATTATAATTAGTATGATTTTTTTGGAAAAAAAGAATAAATTAATTAACTTATAGGCAAAGAAAGAGATAAGCGAAAAAAATAGCATTTACTAAATGGCAACTACTAAAAAAGTTACTGAGAAAAAAGCGGCAGCTAAGAACACTACTAAAAAGACTATTGCTCCAGTACACCAATATGATATTTATGGAGCTTTAGAAAAATATTTTGGGTTTCGTGCATTTAAGGGTACCCAAGAAAAAGCGATCAATACTTTATTAGATGGTGTAGATACTTTTGTAATTATGCCAACTGGCGGAGGCAAAAGCCTCTGCTATCAATTACCAGCTTTGATAATGCCTGGGTGCGCAATTATAGTTTCTCCATTGATAGCGCTAATGAAAAATCAGGTAGATTTAGTAAGAGGATACAGCGAGAATGATGAAGTGGCACATTTTCTAAATTCTTCTTTAAACAAAGGTCAGATTAAAGCAGTTAAAGAAGATTTGAATAGCGGCAAAACCAAGCTATTGTATGTTGCGCCTGAAACACTTACTAAGCAAGAAAATTTAGAATATTTTAGTGATTTAAATATTTCTTTTTTTGCTGTAGATGAAGCGCATTGTATTTCAGAATGGGGCCACGATTTTAGGCCTGAATACCGCCGACTAAAAGAGATGATGGACATTATTAATCCAAGCATTCCTATCATTGCTTTAACGGCTACTGCAACTCCAAAAGTGCAAAGTGATATTTTAAAAAACCTTGGATTAAGAGATCCTAAAGTATATATTTCTTCTTTTAATCGATCTAGTCTTTACTATGAAATTCAACCAAAAATAGAAAAGGAGCAAACGGTTAAAAGCATCGTAAAATTTATTAGTGGACATAAAGGAAAGAGCGGAATTATTTATACACTCAACAGAAAAACAACTGAAGAATTGGCTGAACTTTTGGTGGCTAATAAAATTAAAGCAGTTGCTTACCACGCTGGGTTAGATCAAAAATTAAGGGCCAATAGGCAGGATCAATTTTTGAATGAAGATGTGCAGGTAATAGTTGCTACCATTGCATTTGGAATGGGAATTGATAAACCAGATATTCGTTTTGTAATACATTTTAATATTCCTAAATCAATAGAAAATTATTATCAAGAAACTGGTAGAGCGGGTAGGGATGGATTAGAAGGAATTTGTGTTTTATATTATTCGCATAAAGATGTTAGTAAGCTAGAACATTTCTTGCGAGATAAACCGTTGAGTGAAAGAGAAGTGGGTGCGCAGTTAATAGATGAAATGGTTGCATATGCTGAAAGTTCTGTTTGCAGAAGAAAAATTCTCCTGCACTATTTTGGTGAAGATTGGGAAACAGAAAATTGTGGACTCTGCGATAACTGTAAAAATCCTAAAGAAAAAATTGAAGCGAAAGATGCTGTTGTTAAAGTTATAAAAGTAGTGAATGCTTTAGATGGTAGATTTATTACCGATTATGTAGTAAATGTTTTGATAGGAAAACTAACTCCGCAAACTACTATGTTTAGGCATGATACATCACCTGTTTTTGGTATTGGTAATGAACAGGAACCACCTTTTTGGAATAGTTTAATACGTCAAATGTTATTGGACAATTTATTGCAAAAAGATATTGAAGAATATGGATTGATAAAAGCAACTTCCAAGGGGAATCAGTTTTTAAAGAAACCAACTTCATTTAAGATTGTAATAAATAATTTATTTGAAGATGCCAATGCCGATGATGAGGATGGTGAAAACGCATCTAATACTGGTGCAGCTTCCGACGAAAAATTATTTACAATGTTGATGGAGTTAAGACAGAAAGAAGCCAAGAAAAAAAGCCTTCCACCATTTGTAATATTTTTAGAAAATTCTTTGCAAGATATGGCTACATTGTATCCTACTACTTTAGAGGAAATGGAAAAATGCCAAGGAGTTAGTAAGGGAAAGTCGATTAAGTATGGCAAACCTTTTGTTGAATTAATTGCAAAATATGTAGAAGAAAACGATATAGAAAAGCCAGATGATTTTGTGATGCGAAGTGTGCTAAATTCTGGAAGCAATAAAATTTATATTATTCAAAATGTAGATAAAAAAATTCCTTTAGAAACCATTGCCAAAAACAAGGGATTGAAATTGGAAGAGTTATTAGAAGAGATGGAAACAATTGCTGCTAGTGGAACAAGGCTTAATTTAGATTATGCAATTGATGAGTGGTTAGATGAAGAAGATCAGGTAGAAATTATTGATTATTTTAAAAGCTGCGAAACTTCATCATTAGATGTAGCAAGGGAAGAGTTAGCAGAATACGACTATAATTGGGAGCAATTAAAAATTATGCGAATTAAGTTTTTGAGTGTTTATGGGAATTAATTTACCATAATTCTGTTACAATAAAATGAATAATTTACCATAATTCTATTACATTAATTAGAAAAAATTACCCTATTTTTGTTACATGTTTAGGAGATTAGCCATAGAAGAATTGATCAAATGGTCGTCCCAAGAAGGACGTAAACCATTGATAATCAGAGGTGCAAGACAGGTAGGAAAAACTACTTTGGTTAGCCAATTTTCAGCCCAATACCGCCAATATATTTATCTGAATTTAGAGTTGCGGGAAGATCGACAGCTATTTGAAGATTTTACTGATATTGATAGCTTAGTACAAGCCATTTTTTTTGCAAAAAATCAACTAATTGCATTTAAGGCAGATACCCTTTTATTTATAGATGAAATACAGGCAGTTCCAGCCGCAGTGGAGATGTTAAGGTATTTTTTTGAAAAGAATCAAGATATAGCAGTAATTGCAGCAGGCAGTTTGCTAGAAACTTTATTTGATAAAGAAATCAGCTTTCCAGTTGGTAGGGTAGCGTATATGGTATTAAGGCCAGTTTCATTTCCAGAGTTTTTAGAAGCTATTGGAGAAACTGCTGTACTTGAGCAATTAAAAAAAATACCTGTTGCAAAATTTGCTCATAAAAAACTACTAAAATTTTTTCATACTTATGCCTTAATTGGTGGAATGCCAGAAGTGGTAAGCAAGTATGCAAAGCAGAAAGACCTTACCGCATTAGCTACTATTTATGATTCATTGATTACTGCTTATTTTGATGATGTAGAAAAATATGCATCTGGTAATACACAGGTACTTCACTTAAGGCATGTTATTAAATCGTCGTTTATAGAAGCAGGTAAGCGCATTAAGTTTGAAGGCTTTGGCAATTCTACTTATAAAAGCAGAGAAATGGGCGAATGCTTGCGCATACTCGAAAAAGCAATGTTAATACAAATGATTTATCCTTCTACAGAATCAATTTTGCCGTTAAAGCCCGACATAAAAAGATCGCCCCGTTTACAAGTATTAGATACAGGAATGTTAAACTATTTTACCGGAATACAGCGTGAGGTTTTGGGATCAGATAATTTGAGTAGTGTTTACCAAGGAATAATGATTGAACATTTAGTAGGGCAAGAATTATTAGCTACAAAATATACAGCACTTAGTAGTTTGTATTTTTGGGTGCGCGATAAAAGTACTTCTTCTGCAGAGATAGATTTTATTCATTTATATGATGGAAAGCTAATACCAATTGAAGTAAAATCGGGTGCCCAAGGAAAAATGAAATCCTTACAAATGTATATGGATATGGCACCGCACGATATCGCGATTAGATTGTATGCTGGTGAAATAAACCAAACAGAAGCAGTTACACCCAAAGGGAAAAAATATCGTTTACTAAGTTTGCCATACTATTTGGTTTCACAAATAGATCAGTATTTAAATTGGATGGATGCTCACCTGCCCATTCATTAACATGGGTAAAAGCCAACTGTGGTGGGAAGAGAGTGATTGGTTTTATTGCATTCAAATAATTTAAATCCAATGTAAAACTTTTTTAAATATCCCTCTTACTTTGAACTTAACTATCTCGTCTTCGTATAAAACAATGTTTTCAAAAGAATCATCATAACTTACTGGTTTTAGAACAATAGATTCATGAAGGAAACTCTCTTCTGAAAAGCTTTTACCACTGCTGTATTCTTTAATTGTATATCCTGAACTATAATCACCATCTTGAATACTTGTGCATTCTGCAAGTACAATTTCTCCATTTCTGCTGCCAGCAGTATATTCTTCAAATAGGCAATAAGAACCATTAGGTATTTTTTTATTCATAGATTCTCCAATTACTTGTGCAATAAAATATCCTTTTTTCGGACTCACTTGCATTGGTAATTCTGCCCAACTGAATTCTTCATAAAATTGAGGATCTGTAAAATCGCTTGCTGCTACTTTTATATCGTAAATCGGAACAGCATTTACAAATGGCTGTACTGATTCAAAAGGAATAATTCTAGGGGCATTAGCTTTTGACTCATTTCTTAAAGTCAAATTTGTACTTGCAATTAAGTGCATTTTTAAATATTTTTTAAAGTTCTCATTACACGCATAAATGTAAACGCCTTTAATGCCTCTGTAAAGCACAGTTTTATAAATATTTACAATGTATGATTTCAGGTCATTTATATCTGTAACCCCATTTTTACCATACTTATCAAAATATTTTGTTTTATCTATTACTAATTCATTTTGAATTGGATCATAGTCTATTTCTAACCCAAAAATGATTGCAGCATAGTTTAGGTCATACCCTTGAGTTGTGTGAATACAGCCAATTTGTTCAAAAGCGTTTTCGGATGTAATCCAATCATTGTAAGTTTTATTCCATTGAAATTCCATACCATCGATTCGAATATCAATTGCATTTAAGTCAAGGTTTTCTTTCCTTTTCGGATCTGATTTCCACTCCCAAGAATAACCTGCTATCATTCTGCACAGACCGTTTTCTTTCTCTTTAATTTTTAATTTATTGTAGAGGGGATAAAAAGAATCAAAATATTCTAATTCGAAATCTTTAGGAAAGTCAGGTTTTTTAATTACATCACAGTTTAATAGTTTATCAATAAAAGTAATATAATCGTTCCCGCCTTTAGTTCTCATTTGAGATTTGAGGCTTAATTGTAAAGTATCTGGTTTATTTAGCAGTTCAGTAAACTTAAACTCATCTATATCAGAGGGTTTTACAGATTGTGCGGCATCATAAAAGAAAATTTGATTATGACTATTTGCCATTATCCAATCCAATTCGGTCCCATTATCACCTAAACCTAATAATTGATTCTTTTTTTTGAATTCTCCTCTCCAACTTATATTTCTATACTGTCTGAGCCTGTGTGCTTCATCTACAATTAACAAATCATATTTAATAGCTAATTTGAAAGTTTCAGAAGGAGACATAACCATTTGCTTTTTCAAGCCGGGAACACTACTAAATACTTTTTTGATGGTTTCTCTTAGCGGAGTCATTGCAATCACAAAACCAATCTTCGCTTTAGGATATTTTTTTTGGAATTCTTTGATTAAACTTATTTCATAAACATCGTCTTCCTTAATTTCAGAATCATCTATATCATTTACATCACTTACCAATAATTTCATAAGGTAAGTTGCCAAAATTGTTTTTCCAGTACCTGCACTTCCACTTACAAAGATTGAATTACGTTGTGAGTTGTTAATGTTTGTAAGTATTTCTAAGACTGACTTATATTGATCATCATTTAGTGATTTGTAGGGAGAATATTTGAATAATTCTGAATTCTCAATTTCAGCAAGTGACTTAGAAACAATTCTTTTTTCAATCAACTTCTGCCAAACTGTGTAAAATAAATTTTGATATAAATCTTGTTGATAATAGTTGTGATTTTGATGACCGAGATTTAGATTTTCGGTTGTAAAAGTTCCTTCCGCGTTTATATATTGTATAAGTCTAGACTCTAAGTCTAAAGTTGCCGATTTATTAAATTTATCACTACCTATAATGTTGACAGTTTGAAAGAGGTCTGCTTTTTTGGGGTTCGACAAATGGTTTTTTAATCTTAACGATGCATTATTTGATTCACCTATGTATGCTTTTCTTATTCCTTCATTTTTCAAAAAATATACAAGTGGCCACTGATTTTTAACCCATTGATTTCTTTCAATTTCCCTTAAAGATTCAAGATTAAACGGATATGGTTCCGATACTTGAATAGATAATTCAAAATCTTTATAATTCATCATACTTTTTTGATGTTCCTTTTGCTTTGTCTACAGGATATTTTTTTTCATTCATTTTAATTTTTTCTAAAATAATATCCTTCACATCAAACTCATATTTTTCAGCAAGTAAAAAAGCAAATGAAAATATATCGGCTAGTTCCTCTTTTACTTTTTCGGTTTTTGCTTCATCTGCTTTCTTCCAAAGAAATAATTCTAAAAGTTCAGCAGACTCAATGCTAATAGCTAATGCCAAATCTTTTGGATTATGAAATTGCTCCCAATCTCTTTCATTTCTGAATTTTAAAAGTGCTTGAATTATTTCTTCGCTTTCTTTCATTACTTACTTGGTTTGTTCATTTTCAATGCCATTTTATATTCTGCTTCATAAGGCAAATTTAATTGTGAAACCATTTCAGGAATTGCCAATGACCAACTTACATAGTAATATGCCAAAATGTGATAACCCGAAAATATTTTGTCTTTAACTGAATTTATTCTGTAGTCATCTTTATCAGGTCTATATCCTTGAGTTCCTTGCATTGCAATTTCAACTGCTATATTTTTAATTTCATTTTGGGGCATAGATTCAAAAAACTGCAAGGCATCAACCATAAACATGGCAACTGCCATGTTTATACCAATTTTCTCTTGCGATTTTTGAAATTTATCCATTTCCCTCTGTTTGTAAGGGTCTTTGGATTCTATATCAAAAGGATCTTTTTCTATTGATGAAATAAGGTTGTCAATATCTGTTCTTTTAGTTCTGTACTCATGTTCATTTACTAGTTCAAAGTTCTTGTCAAGTTTTAAATCCTCAGCCCAGTGTAAAACTAATTCGTATTCTTCAGCAGGTTCTTTATCTTCCTTGTATTGAAGATATTCGTCATAAAAATCTGTTGCAAGTTTTAATTCACTTGGTGTTGCGTTGAAATTTTTGATAAAATCGAAGCCATATAGTTCCTTGAATTGTATGGCATTGACAAGATTATAAACCTTGCTTTTTGAAATGATTTCCTTTGGCGAAAGCTCTACAATCTTTTTATCAGTAACTGCTTTGAGTCCTTCTTGCAACATTGTATAAAGTGAAATGAATTGGTAAGGTCTTAGCTCTGCAAATTCATTGTAGAGGAAATTTTCAATGAATAAGTCAATTGGCGTATTAAAGATTTGACGATTCATTCCTTCAAAAAGGCTGGTACAATAATCAGCAATCGACTTTTCAGAAATTCCTATTTTGTTGAATTTTTTAATAGTCGGCTCAAGTCCTTTTATGAATTCAGTTTTTTCATTCTGAGTTGAAATAAATAATTGATTTAGTTCTCTTTTTCTTGCTTCAATAACAAAATCTAAATGCACTAACTCATGCATTATTAAATGTTCAATCGCTGGATAGCTTGGTTTATATTTAACTATATGTGTTTCTCTTTCGTAGTTTTCGGCAAATTCTATTTTAGCTGCTGTTGGAATTTCTGCATCCGCTATAATATCTATTTCTTTTCCACTCTCAAATTCCAATTTAAGACGATATTCTCGAAAGATTTTTTTGCCTTTTTCTGAATTAGTTAATGTTTTTGCTAGTTCAAAAGCCATTTTTACTGCACTCTTATGTAATGCATCATCAGGAGTGGAAAGTTTTATTGATTGAACTAGACTATAAAATGCAGAAGGCAAATCATTTTCTTCTGTAGCAATTAAGCCTAATGCATAATGTGTATTGGGGTATTTGTTATTTATCTTAATCGCTTCCCAAAAATATTTTTTTGCTTCTTCATTTTTGCCTTGATTCATTAAATTAGCACCAATATTATTCATGGTGATATTATCACTTGGATTAGCTATGAGTGCCTGATCATAATACTTCATAGCAGTCGGAACATCATCTTTGAACTTTGCAAAAATGTTTCCCATCATGAGTAATGCCCAGCCATTTTTTGAATCCCATCGCAGTGAATCAATTAAACAATTAATTGCTTCTTCCTGATCTCCTTCATCAGAAAGTATTTGTCCCATAATTCGGTGGTATTCCGAATTAGTAGGGTTTTTGTCAATTAAATTTTTAAGAATTGGTTTGGCTTCGGAGTATTTTCCATTTTCGCAAAAGCCGATTACTTTTTTATAATCAGATTCTTGAGAGATAATTGATGGTGCATCAATTTCAATTTTTACACACTCATTTTCAATTATTACTTTAGGTTTGAAAGGGCCATAGGTATAGAACTTTTCTAAAACATTGATTATCAACTCATTATCTCCCCCCTTAATTCTGGGAAAATTGTAGAGAGAAAATTATCTATTTTATGGATGATTTGCATTTAAATTAATTCTTGATTTTTGTTAATGCTTTTTTAATTCCTTGAGTTGCCAACGGGTCATTGTTAACTACATCAATTACCTTATCACAAAGCCATAAAGAAATGTATTCTTCCTCAGATGCTTTGAAAAATTTTACAAGTTTTATAACTTGGTCTCTATTCAAATTTCGTTCACCCCTTTCATCCCTAGATAATCCATGTTTCTTTATTATGATTTGTTAAGAAGTATCAAATGTACCAAAATGATCTGAAACCGCTTCACCATTAGCTTTGCAGGTTTCTTTGAATTTATCAATTGCGGTTAGAAAATTACGTCATTCAATATAGCCCCAAAGCCCTTGAAGTTCGCTAGCAAGCTAATATTCAATACCATTTTGCTTATAAGTATATTCTTAATGACTTTATTAAAACGTGATTTAGTTCTTTTTTCTATAATTATTTATTATTACCTACTACTCTTTCCCAAAAGCTTTTTTACGTAACGCTACATTTTCTCGGATATTCATATAATACAAATTCATATCAGCTACATGATAGTTCTTGGTCGTGTAAAAAATATTTCCAAAAAAATGTGGCTTATGC
>JAYVRC010000512.1:0-3421 GCA_043776615.1 Sphingobacteriia bacterium | reverse complement strand
TTGCTACAACAGTTTGGATATCCTCTACTGCTATAGGATCCACGCCAGCAAAGGGTTCGTCCAATAAAATAAATTTTGGATCCACTGCCAATGCTCTGGCAATTTCAGTTCTTCTTCGCTCCCCACCACTTAGGCTATCGCCATTATTGGTTCTAACATGATGCAGGTTAAACTCGTCTAATAATTTTTCTAATTTGCTCGATCTTTCGCCTTTGGTAAGGGTAGTCATTTCTAATACCGCCATGATATTATCTTCTACACTTAATTTACGAAACACACTGGCTTCTTGGGGTAAATACCCAATTCCCATCTGCGCTCTTTTGTACATAGGCAGTTTGGTAATATCTGTATCATTTAAGAAAACTGAACCTTTATCTGGCTTAATTAAGCCTACTACCATGTAAAAACAAGTGGTTTTACCTGCTCCATTTGGACCAAGCAAACCAACAATTTCACCTTGTTGCACTGAAACAGAAACATTGTTTACTACTGTTCTGCCTTTATAGCTTTTTACAAGGTCTTTGGCGTATATGGTTAGATTCACAAGAATTACTTTTAGTAAAAATAAAGAGAATGTAGGGAGGAATAGCAAAAAAGCTGTTAATGTATAATTATACTATTTAATACAATTATCTTTATGAGCAGCGCTAAATAAATCTTTAGGGTCTGTAGCTAACTTGTGCGTATAAAAATTAAAATATTTTTGATTGCGTTTATTGCATTACTTTTTATAAATAAACTACGCGCCCAAAAATGCGCCACTAATTTAGATTTCGAAAACTCCAATACTTTATTTTGGGATTGTGATACTGGAAGATCTTCTGTTAATGGCAATACTTATATTCTTAGTGGAGAACTTTCGAATAGGCATACAGTAATAAGGAACAGTTCATTAAATTTAGATCCTTACGGTAAATTTCCCATCAATTGTCCGAATGGAAGCGGTTATGCACTAAAGTTAGGCAATAACTCTACTGGCGCGCAAACAGAAAAAGTGAGCTATACTTTTACCATTCCTGCTAATGCAAATGTTTATAGCCTAATATATTGGTATGCGGTAGTATTTCAAAATCCCGGACATACACCAGTAGAACAACCGAAATTTGATGTAAACGTTACCGACCTTACAGCTAATCAACTAATTGATTGTGCCTCATTTGAATATGTTGTAAGTAAAAATTTACCGGGTTTTGAAACTTCTACTGTTCAAACAAATGTTGAATTTAAAAAATGGACTCCAGTAACTGTAAACCTTTCCAATAAAGCAGGACATGTTATTAGAATTGAATTTTCAACATCTGATTGTACAAGAGGCGGTCACTTTGGATATGCTTATGTTGATATTGATAGTGATTGTGGTTTACCGCTTAAAGGAGCAGGTTATTGTAGTGATGTAGATACCGTAGAGTTGGCTGCACCTTTTGGCTATAAAGCATATCAATGGTATACCAATAATTTTCAAGATTTGATAAGCACTCAAAGTAAAGTAGTGCTCAGTCCTCCACCACCACTCGGATCAAAATATGCAGTAATACTCATTCCATATGATGGGTTTGGTTGCCTCGATACTTTAAATACCGTTATTAAATCTGGATACATTCCACCATTTGTAGTTTCAGACAAACTAGTTTGTGAGGGTGATAGTGTTTTATTAGATGTTGGCTTCAACAATACAGCTTTTAGTTATAATTGGCTTCCAGTTATTGGTATCCGAAACCCCGATTTAAGCAAAACATTTGCAACTCCAAAAGAAACAATTATTTATAAATTAAAAATAGTTGACACCGCCTCGGGCTGCACCAAAGAAAGGGATATTAATATTGAAGTAATTAAACAAGATCCTGCAGTTCTAATTAAAGGAGACACTATTGCTTGCGGAATTAATCCATATACTGCCGAATTTAAACTGAGTTCAGGTGCGGTAATTCAATGGCACTTAAATGGTATTGCTATCCCTGGAGAAAATGGAAATATTTATTCTCCAAAAACAGCTGGCATATACAAAGCAACTTTACAAACTGCTAATTGTTTAGTGTCTACAAGAAATATTCTATTAAGGCCAAGTAAATCTCCCATATCGAACTTTACATTAAATAGTAATTCGCAGTGTTTAACAGGAAATAATTTTTTAGCAACTTCAGGAAATGCAGGCTTATACCCAATTACAAGGCAATGGAATTGGGGGAATGGAAAGCAGGATATTAATGATAGTATTAAAAATTATATTTACCCAGAAGCGGGCATATATAGATTAGTATTAACAACAATCACTAAAGATGGTTGCTCAGATAGTATTGGCAAAAACATTCTTGTACACGCGCCTCCTTCTCCATCCTTTACTGTAGAAAGCCCTTGTGAAAAAACGATTTCTAGTTTTATCAATACCACTCCTGCAATTGCTGGAAGTACAATCAGCTATACATGGAATTTAGGCAATTCAAGTACAATATATAATACAACTAATGTAAACTTTAACTTCCCAAATTCTGGTTCGTTTAATGTAAATTTAAAAGCAGTTACAAATAATTGTTTAGCACCTGTAGAATTTTTTAAAACCGTTGCCATTATTCAAGCTCCTCCTGGAAGAAAAAAAATAGTAAACACTGCATTTGATATACCAACAACTATTGAAACTGTAAATAAGGGAGTAAAATATAAATGGAGTCCAGCAACTAATCTTAATGATAACTTTATATCAAATCCAATTTTTTCTGGACCAGCTAACACTACTTATTTAGTTGAGATAGTCAATCAAATTGGTTGTAATATTGTTGATACGGTTTCGGTTAAGTTATTTGATAAAATATCTATCTTAGTTCCAACCGCATTCACTCCGAATGGAGATGGTAAAAATGATCGTTTATCTCCTATTTTAATTGGCATAGACAATATGGAATATTTTAGAATATGGAATAGATGGGGTGTATTAGTGTATGAAACCAAAACCCCAAAACCAGGTTGGGATGGAACGTATAATGGAATAAACCAAGAACCAGGAACATTTGTTTGGGAAGCTGCAGCAATTGGAATTAGTGGAGTGATAGTTAAAAAAGAAGGATTGGTTACCCTGCTTCGATAAAGTCTATTTTACTATTAATAATTTATAGAATTTTTCAATTTCCGCCTTTTCTGTTGGAGTAAGTAATTCATTTTTATTGAATTTAGTGAAAAGGAAAACCACTCTTTTGTGTTGAGGGTATTTTTCAAGAATGCGTTTAATTTTATTTTCTAGTGCCTCATCTTTTACATAAAGAGGAGTATTAATAATTGCTGGAGATTTTTCTCTTGTATGCATTTTATTAATAGTAGCTTCTAATGTGGCTAACCAATTGGAGGGTATTGTCGGAACCTTGGAAGCTTTTAATAACAGCCCTTCTAGCTGTTTTTTACTTAAACTACCTCTATCTTCATATTGATGCAT
>JAYVRC010000511.1:0-3425 GCA_043776615.1 Sphingobacteriia bacterium | reverse complement strand
GATGAATATTATACGATTAATCATTTTGTTTTAGTGCCCTTAAAAACTACGCTGCTCGATTACCATGTTCCTAATAATCATATTCTATTTAGCATACTCATAAAATCATATTTGAATTTATTAGGTTTCGGTGATCTTAGAACAATTATTGAAAATCCCTTTGTAGCACGTATTCCGCTTGCGTTCATTGCAGTCTTAACGATGTATTATTTTTGGAAATCTACAGCCTACTTTTTTAAAGATTTTCAATGGCGAATGATTTCTTTATTATTGCTCGTAAGCAACATCGTGTTTGGAAATTTTATCTTTCAATACCGCGGTTATGGAATCGCTATGCTTTTTTTAACTATTGTGTTTTATCATTTACTTCGAATTCATTATGATAATAAAGTGGGATGGAGATCATATTTTGCATTAATGATTTGCTCTTTTGCTGCATTTTATACTAGTCCATCGAATTTGTATTTTATAATTTCATTAGGATTATTTCCTGTTGTTAAATATTATTTTGATGAAAATAAAATAAATGAATTTATCAAGAGCAGCTCATTTATATCTGGATTATTCATACTTTTTGGAATTCTTTTAGGACTGCTTGCGTATTCTCCAATTTTTAAAGAAGTTTTCAATAACAAATATGTTACAAATTCATCACCTTTTGCATTCACGAATTTTGAGCGGATGTTAAAAGCCTTGATTGCACTATCATCATTTCACTTTGTATTGTTTGCTTTTGGAATATATTATTTAATTTGGAATTTAGTAAAGAAGCAATTAAAGCTAGATTCAAGATTTTGGTTTCCTTTTTTAATTTGCACATTGCCATGTTTCTTTAGCTTCTTGCATGGGGATATTCCACCGGATCGTGTTTATTCTGTGATCGTACCTTTTTTTACAATCTTATTGGCACAAAGCCTTTTCTTATTGTTGCAAAAATTAAATTGTTTTAATAACCATCAACTATATTTAATTCTACCAATTTATATTTTGCTTCACTTTGGTTGTAGCGAATTGTATCTTTATAAGAAATTAGGTATTGATAATTGCAATGGTGATCGGGATCAAAACCTGACTTTGCAATACCATAATTATCATTTTAATTCTAAAGCTTTTATCAGTACATTGAACGATGATAGTTTAAAAGCCCTGCCTATATATTATGAAGAGAATTTCGATAATACGAAAGTACTGACCGATGCTTTCAATATTAAAAGCAAAATATTAAGTTTGGATAGTATTGAGAGAATTCAATTTATTTTGATAAGTAATAAACCATTCACTGAAAAATCTGGTATGACTTATAAATTACTTAATTCAAATGTAGAATATTTTAAACTTTATTTAGTTAAAGATAATTTAAGATAAGTAAATTATGAATATTTTGAGATTACAATGAAGTTGAAAAAAGCCTCTTCCAAAATTTAAATGTAGAGAAGAGAAGAGGGCTTTAGAATTTTATTTCTTGTCTATAATTTATTCTCTAATTATGCTATTGGAAGGATCTCATTTTGTAGTTTGACTCTGCAATTTATGAAAGGTAACATACGAAGTAATTAAAATGCAAAGCACGATGATTGGGAAAAATGTTACTGCAGAAATACCATCAATAACAGCAATGCTTATAAATGCAGCTATAAAATCAAATGCCAATCCAGCATAAGCCCATTCTTTTACTCTTTTTGGTACTTGAGGCAGAATTAAAACCAATGCTCCAATTACTTTAAATCCTGTTAACATAGGACCAAAATAATCAGGATATCCCAAATGTTTCATCCCTTCTTTTGCCATAGCTGATTGCATTGTAATAGCTGGCATTACACCTTCCATTAAAAATATTAAAGATGTTGTAATCCAGTAAGTAATTTTTGTGCTTTTCATTGATGTGAATTTTATATGCAAATTAAGTTTGTTGTAGTAAACTTTAGTTTTTAAATATTTTTTTGAATAATTTTATTACTAATTGCTTTTACTACATCACTTCTCACATGCTGTTTCATGATTATGCAACGGTTCGCAGATTTATGTTGGCGGGAAGGTAACCTACATTCGATTGATAAAGTTACAAAAGATCGTTAACTCACAAAAGTTCATAGAAAGAAAAACAGCTTCTGCTGACACTAATGTGCGGTTAACAGCCGAAAAGTATAAAAATGTTTTTTAAGATTGTAAGCCCAAGATTATCAATGTTTGAGGAAATTAAATTTTTTGTAACTTTGTAACTAGAAATTATGAACAATTTTCAAAAGAAATTACGGGTAGAAATTTCAATTAATTCATCTGGAATTTTACAGAATGAAAAACTTATTCATACTTTAAAAGAGAAAAATTATTGTATTATTGATCAATCTCTTGATGGAGACGCGCCTAAGCAATTTATTAAGGCGTATATATTCAAAGAACAAAGTGGAGTTAGAAGGAAAAATGTAAACTCTTGGTTTTCATACATCGCAAAAACGGCTGAGAAATGGTATCCTCACGAATCTGTCATTGAGTATATGATTAACAGGATTGGCCAAGAAATGGGATTAGCAATGAATGAAATCGAATTGGTTATTGGAAATGGCCAAATCCGGTTTCTAAGTAAATATTTTTTGAATAAAAATGAGAAACTTGTGCATGGCGCAGAAATTTGTGGAGAACATTTAGGTGATGTCGATATGGCCAAAGAAATTGCGGAAAACAAATCCACTGCTAGAGACCTATTCACTTTTGAATTTATAAAGGAAGCTATTGTTTCAGTATTTCCTCATTGCCATGACAATATTGTAGAAGATCTAGTCAGGATGATAGCATTTGATGCAATTGTTGGAAATAATGATAGACATTTTTATAATTGGGGTGTAATTGATACAAAAAAGAAGACCAGAAAGGCGCTTAAATTAGCACCAATGTACGATTCGGCAAGAGGCTTATTGTGGAATTTTAGTGATGAGAATATAATTGGCATTTATAGAGCTAATTTAGATGGTGGGAATAATCGAATTAGTAACTATATTGAAGGAGCCTGTCCAAGAATAAGCATTGAAGGAAATAAGGATGCAAATCATTTCGAATTAATAAAATATGTTAAAGAAGATAACAAAAAGTACGAATTAATCGTTAAACACTTATCTTCAATCCAAAATGAGGAGAGGGTTGTTGACATGTTAAATCGAGAATTTTCCCCTTTCTTCATTCCTGAAAGGTCTAAGTTGGTGATAGAAATATTAAGAAGTAGATTTAGAAAAATTAGAGAAATTAAAAATGTTAAATAAAATTCAAGCGAAAATAAAGGGTTGGTTTAGTAAAGGAGATGAAGATTTAGCAATGCATCTACCTTTAGAGGAGAACGCAACTTTTATTCTCAAAGTTGATAAAATAGAAATCGGAATACTTCATTGTGAAAATGGAGTATGGGAATTTAAATATTCAGAAGAGTTTAAAAA
>JAYVRC010000510.1:0-13507 GCA_043776615.1 Sphingobacteriia bacterium | reverse complement strand
GAAATCAAGTAATTGAGGCTGCTAAGATGATAGGTGTTCATGAATTTATAGAGCAATTACCAGGAGGATACGATTACAATGTAATGGAAAGAGGTAGTACACTCAGTTTAGGTCAACGCCAAATATTATCATTCATAAGAGCGCTGTTGTATAATCCATCTATTTTAATATTAGACGAAGCCACTTCATCCATTGATTCAGGAAGTGAAATTTTAATCGAAAATGCTATCGATGCTTTAATTACAAATAGAACATCAATTATTATTGCACACAGACTTTCTACTATACGTAAAGCCGACAAAATCATCGTGTTAGATAAAGGCGAAATTAAGGAAATGGGCAACCATGAACAGCTTTTACAATTGGGTGGTTTTTATGCTAAATTGCATGAAATGCAGTTTCAAAGTATTAATATAGCTGTAGGATAAGTTTTTCTAATTTTCCCTTCATTTGACTCCATTTTTTACCCCTGTACCCTTATCTTTGCCGCAAATTTCGAGTCGGGTATGGCCATTAGAAGCATAAAATCGTTACTGGTAATCGTTTTCACCATTTTTACTTTGCTTTATTCAACAGGCATTTATGCCAATGAAATACCTCAAAAAGAAGGAAATAAGCCTGTTGATCACAAAGAAGCTGCTTTTGACCCTGCAAAACTAATAATGGAGCATATCATGGACGCACATGAATTCCATTTCTTTACCATTGGTGAAACACATATTAGTATTCCTTTACCTGTTATTTTATATTCTCCTCAAAAAGGATTGTCGGTATTTTCATATAGCAATTTTCATCACGGACACGAAGTTTATAATGGATATAAATCTGAAGAAAATAAAATAGTTGCAGTAAATGAAGCAGGAGAAGTTGATGAATCAGTAAAAGTGTATGATTTTAGTTTAACCAGAAATGTGGTGCAAATGTTTTTGGCATTGGCATTATTGGTTTGGTTAATGATTGGTGTAGCTAATAAATACAAAAAGAATGGTTCAAAAGTTGCTCCATCTGGATTTCAAAATGCAGTTGAACCCGTTATTACTTTTGTTAGAGATGAAGTAGGTAAACCTAATTTAGGTCATGCTTATGAAAAATACATGCCTTATTTATTAACTGTTTTCTTTTTCATTCTAATTAATAATTTAGTAGGATTGATTCCAGGAACAGCTAATGTAACAGGTAACATTTCATTTACTGTTGTATTGGGTGTCATCAGTTTTTTTGTAATATTATTTAGTACCAACAAGCATTTTTGGGGGCATATTTTTAATCCTCCGGTGCCAATGTTTGTAAAAGTCATTTTAATTCCTGTTGAGTTCATCGGGATCTTTACAAAGCCTTTTGCATTAATTATTCGTTTGTTTGCTAACATGGTTGCTGGTCACATTATTATCACTTGTTTTATCATGTTAATTTTTATTTTTGGTGCAATGAGTAAAGTTGCTGGAATTGGATTTACTCCAGTGTCTATTGCATTTACAGTATTTATTTATTTCATAGAGATATTGGTTGCTTTTATACAGGCGTTCATCTTCACTAATTTAACTGCTGTGTTTATCAGTCAGTCGATGGAAGGTGCACACCATGAAGAAGCTCATCATTAATTTTTTTATTCATTAAAACAAAAAGTATGTCAGTAATTAACACTTTGTTGGATGTTAGCATGAGCCATTTAGGCGGAGCTATTGGTGCAGGTTTAGCTGCAATCGGTGCTGGAATTGGTATCGGTCAGATTGGTAAGGGTGCTGTTGAAAGCATTGCTCGCCAACCAGAAGCTGCTAACGACATCCGTGCAAACATGATTCTTACTGCGGCATTCGTTGAGGGTGTAGCCCTTTTTGCGGTTATCGCAGGTATCTTGGCTGTATTAAAAGCCTAGTTGCACAAAATTATTACTGCATTGTGAGCACAGGGCAATCGGTGCAGTAATTAGTATAACATTATTTCGATTAAAATATATTTTATGGAACTGTTATTACCCGGTTTAGGTTTGCTGTTTTGGACTTTACTCGCTTTTGGAATTGTATTTTACATTTTAAAAGCATTTGCTTGGAAGCCAATTTTAACTTCTTTAAAAGAAAGAGAAACAGGAATTGCTGATGCAATTGCTTCTGCAGATAAAGTAAAAGCTGAGATGGCTTTAATGAAAAACGAGAATGAAGCTATGATGGCTAAAGCTCGTGAAGAAAGAGCTGTGATGATTAAAGAAGCCAAGGAAACTGCAGACAAAATGGTAGCAGATTCTAAAGAAAAAGCAAAGGCTGAATTTGACCGCATAGTTGCAGATGCTCAAGTTGCAATTACTCAACAAAAAAATGCCGCTTTAACTGAAGTTAAAAACCAAGTTGGTACTTTGGTAATTGAAGTTGCTGAAAAGGTTTTGAGTAGAGAATTGTTGAATAAAGCAGATCAGGAAAAATTCATTTCAAAATTAACTGAAGGGGCTAAATTAAATTAATACATGCCGAATAATCGATTAGCAGATAGATATGCGAAAAGTTTAATTGACCTAGCCATCGAAAGAAGTCAATTAGATATTGTTCGAACTAATATGCAATATTTCATTGCTTTATGTAATGCAAGCAGCGAGTTTGTAAATATGTTGCGTAGCCCAATCATTAAATCAGATCAAAAAGAAAAAATAGTTTTAGCTATTACATCCGGTAACATTAATGAACTTACCGCTGCATTTATTTTTTTATTGTTAAGGAAGGGTAGAGAAAGTTACTTGCCTGAAATTGCTAATGCATTTGTTCATCAGTACAATACAATTAATGATATACATGTTGTTAAATTAACAACGGCTGTTGATGTTTCAGAGGAAACGAAACAATTGATTGTTTCTAAAGTTAAAATAGCCAACAACTTTAAAACTGTAGAATTACAAACAGAAACCAATGCTAACTTAATTGGCGGTTTTACGTTGGAGTTTGATAATAAATTAGTAGATGCAAGCATAGCTAGTGATTTAAGACAAATTAAAAAGCAGTTTAAAGACAATCATTACATTCATAATTTAAGATAACCAAAATAAAATTTTAATAAATAATACAAGATGGTCAACATTAAACCAGACGAAATATCAGCAATACTAAGACAACAGCTTAGTAATTTTAACGCTTCTGCAGATTTAGAAGAAGTAGGTACCGTATTACAAGTGGGTGATGGTATTGCTCGTGTATATGGATTAAATGGAGTAAGAAGTGGAGAGTTGGTGGTTTTTGAAAATGGCGTAAAAGCTATTGCACTTAACTTAGAAGAAGACAATGTGGGTGTGGTTTTGATGGGAGATAGTGGCTCAATTAAAGAAGGTGCAAAAGTAAAAAGAACAGGACAAATTGCTTCTATTAAAGTAGGAGAGGGTGTTGTTGGTCGTGTTATTAATACCCTTGGTGAACCAATTGATGGTAAAGGTCCAATTACTGGTGAGTTGTACGAAATGCCATTGGAGCGTAAAGCACCAGGTGTTATTTATCGTGAGCCAGTTAAAGAACCATTACAAACTGGTATCAAAGCAATTGACGCAATGATTCCTGTAGGACGCGGCCAGCGTGAGTTGGTTATTGGAGATCGCCAGACTGGTAAAACTGCTATCTGTGTAGATACAATCATCAACCAAAAAGAATTTTATGATGCAGGCAAGCCTGTTTATTGTATATATGTAGCAATTGGTCAGAAAGCGTCTACTGTTGCTGGTGTTATGAAAACTTTGGAAGACAATGGAGCTATGGCTTTTACAACTATTGTTTGTGCTTCAGCGTCTGATCCTGCTCCATTACAATTCTACGCTCCATTTTCAGGTGCTGCAATTGGCGAATTCTTTCGCGATACTGGTCGCCCCGCATTAATTATTTTTGATGATTTATCTAAACAAGCGGTTGCTTATCGTGAGGTTTCTTTGTTGTTGAGAAGACCACCAGGACGTGAAGCATACCCTGGTGATGTATTCTATTTACACAGTCGTTTATTGGAAAGAGCTGCTAAAGTTATTGCCAATGATGATGTTGCAAAGAATATGAATGATTTACCCGATTCTATTAAGCATTTAGTTAAAGGTGGGGGATCATTAACTGCATTACCAATCATTGAAACTCAGGCTGGTGACGTATCTGCTTATATTCCTACCAACGTAATTTCAATTACCGACGGTCAGATTTTCTTAGAAGGTAACTTATTTAATGCTGGTATTCGTCCTGCTATTAACGTAGGTATTTCTGTAAGTCGTGTAGGTGGTAATGCTCAGATTAAATCAATGAAAAAAGTAGCCGGTACTTTAAAATTAGATCAGGCTTTATACCGTGAGCTTGAAGCTTTCTCTAAGTTTGGCGGAGATTTAGATGCTGCAACTAAAAATGTAATCGACAAAGGTGCACGTAACGTTGAAATATTAAAGCAATTGCAATACTCACCGATGTCGGTTGAGAAACAAGTAGCAATTATTTATTTAGGCACACAAGGTTTATTGCGTGATGTAGCTGTTAAGAAAGTTAAAGAATTTGAAATTCATTTCCTAATGGAAATGGAAAACAAGTTTCCAGATATTTTAGCTGAGTTTAAAAAAGGGCAGTTGAATGATGAGAGCATTAAGAAAATGACTGATTTAGCTGCAAGTTTGACTGCTCAGTACAAGTAAACAAATTATTTTATACTTATATAGGCCTCCCGATTAACTCCGGGGGGCTTTTTTGTGGGGTTTGATTTTTATTATTTTGAAATTAAAATAATTGTAATAATTGAAATTGCAATTGAAAGCATTGGCCAAATTTTTGATGATCCTGCGTTTTTTGCAACTAAGTAGATAGACATAATTGGCAGTGCAATTCCTAACAATAGCATTGGTAAAAATGCAAATTCAAAGATTGCACCAGCTATTGCATTTCCATAAACATTCATTTTAGAACCTAGTGTCCAAAATAGTCCAACTATAATAGTTAATAAAACAACAACTATATTTATAGTAGCACTTCTTTTCTCCATAATTGATTACAAATTACTGTTTTTTGAAATAAGAACAGCCTTTTACCTCCCTTGGTTATATGTAGTGAATCAAAAAAAAATATTATTTATAAAATAATTTGGTTTATAAAATAAACTACTCTATTTTTGTGATGTTAATCGAAATCAATGAAACAAGCAATTATCATCGTTAGCTTTTTTTTACTAGCATGCAGTATTAAAGCCCAAGTAAGGGTAACCGGTTCAATTAAAGATAATAGAGGTAGAATTTTAGCCGGTGCTAATATTTCTATCAAAGGAAGCTATGATGGAACAACTTCAGATTCTACCGGAAAGTATTCTTTTAAAACATTCGAAAAAGGAGCTGCTATTTTAGTTGCCAGCAATATTGGCTACAAATTGGTAGAAATGCCTGTTGTGTTGGTGAAAGATACATTATCAATCGACTTTCAATTAAAGGAAGAGATTAATGAATTAACAGCTGTTGTTATTACTGCAGGTTCATTTGAAGCTAGTGATAAGAAAAAAGGAACAGTTTTAAAACCCTTAGATATAGCTACAACAGCTGGCGCAAATGCCGATATATCTGCAACTATACAAACTTTACCTGGTGCTCAAAGAGTTGGAGAACAAGAAGGTCTTTTTATAAGAGGAGGAAGTGCTGAAGAGGCTAAAATAATTATCGATGGAACTGTAGTAAATAATTTCTTTTATAGTTCTGTTCCAGGGATTTCTCAACGAGGTCGTTTTTCTCCATTTTTATTTAGCGGAACAGTATTTAGCACTGGAGGATATTCTGCAATATACGGACAGGCTTTAAGTAGTGTGTTGAGTTTAGAAAGTGTTGACATTCCAGAAAAAAGTGAAATTCAATTAGGTGTTTCACCTATTTTTTTAAGTGCGGGATTGCAACAAGTAAGTAAAAATAAAAAATCTAGTTATGGTATTAGTTATAACTGGGTTAACCTTACATTGTATCAAAACTTAGTACCTCAGGCACCAGATTTTTTTAATGCACCATCTTTTCATACTGTTGACGCAAATTATCGTTTCAAAACAAAGAAGAATGGAATGTTTAAAATATATGCATACTATAATTCTGGTGAATTAGGAGTTCGTAATCCTTCATTAGATAGTATAGGATTGAAAAATGCATTTAGTTTGAAGAATAGAAATTTCTTTACCAATATAAGCTTTCGCCAGTTTTTAGGTAAAGGCTGGAAGCTAAATACAGTAGCAAGTATTAGCTACAACAAAGATGAAATTGAAAATCAAGTTCAAAATCAACAAAATCAAAAAATTCCTGTAGTAAATATTCCTGTAATTGATTACGCTTCTTTTAATTTAACTTCTCGCCAATGGATGATACAAGCAAGGGCAGTGGTTGATAAAAGATTTGGATCTATTAATACCATTCGATTTGGTGCTGAAGTTTGGAACAACGCAGATACAAGTTTGTATAAAAATTTAGCCGGATCATTCCATACAAAAGTTACCGATTTTTATACTGCTGTTTTTGCCGAAAGCGATTATTATATTACCAATAATCTTGCTTTTCGCCCAGGTATTAGAATAGAGCATAGTAGTTTGTTGAATAAATGGAATATTGCACCACGTTTGGCTTTGAGTTATAAAGTAGCAAAGAATAGCCAAGTTACTGCCGATTATGGAATTTTCTATCAAACACCAGAAAGAAGATATCTGGCAAACAATACCAATGTTGATTTTTTAAGAGCTGATCATTACATTTTTACTTATCAGCATATTTCCATTAATTATACTTTTAGAACTCAAGTATTTTATAAAAATTATATCAACCTATTAAAAACAGATGCTAATGGCACAAATGCTATAAGTGCAAATGGCGAAGGTTATGCTCAAGGATTTGAACTATTTTGGAGAGATAAAAAAACATTTAAAAATTTCGATTATTGGATTACTTATTCTTATCTAGATACTAGGAGAAATTACAATAATTATCCAACTTCTGCAATGCCAACATTTGCAGCCAACCATAGTGGTAGTGTAGTGTTTAAAAAGTTTTGGGTGAAGCAAATGTTTGGAGTGAATTGGAGTTGGAATTGGAGCACCGGTAGACCATATTTTAACCCAAATAATTCAAAAAATGATTTCTTAACCGATCGTACAATTGCCTATAGCAGCAATAACTTTAGCTTAAATTGGCTTCCGAAAATAGGTAAAGCCAATACAGTAGTAGTTATTGGAATTAATAATGTTTTTAATGAAACACAAATCTTTGGATACAATTATAGTAATAGGTTAAGAGACTCAAACGGACAATTAATTAGAGAAGCGGTTATACCACCAGCACCGCGTAGTTTTTTTCTTGGAATATTTTTAAGCTGGGGTGTTGATAGAACACAGCAAAATATAAATGGGAACTTATAATTTTTTTAAATATTTAAATATACATTTTATGCAAAACGAACAACAACGCGACGAACAACTTTGGCAAACAGCTAAAGCAAGAGTAGCTTTCAAGTGGAGCTTGGCTAGCTATATTATTGTAAACAGTTTCTTAATTGGACTTTGGTATTTTACTTCAGGCGATATTGAACATTTCTGGCCTATTTGGCCAATACTGGGTTGGGGAATTGGTATTGCATTTCAATATGTAAGTGCATACCAATCAAATCAAATTAGCTCTGTTGAGAACGAATACAATAAACTAAAAAACAAAGAAAAAAATTAACTATTTAACATTCAAAAAATATAAAAATGAAAAAAATAATTTTAATTATATCGATTTTATTTGCAGGATTTGCAGATGCCCAAACAAAATTCGATGGAGCTATGGAAAAAGGATTAGCTCAATTTAAAGACGCTAAAACTGCGGAAGACATGATTGCAACCTCTGCTTTTTTTGAAAGAGTAGCAGATGCTGAAAAAGATAAATGGTTACCCTATTATTATGCATCTCTTACTAATCATTTATCTGGGTGGATGAACCCAAAATTGGATAAAGATGCTGTTGCTGGAAAGTCGAAAGATTTACTAACAAAAGCTGAACTATTAGAAAAAAACAATGCAGATATTTATTGTTTGAAACAAATGATTGCCGTTATGCAATTAACAGTAGATCCAATGAGTAGATGGCAATCTTATGGTGCTATTGCTGCTGAAGCAATTGCCAATGCAAAAAAAGCAGATCCTAATAATCCAAGACCATATTCTTTAGAGGGACAATATTTAGTAAATGTTCCAGAAGCGTTTGGTGGAGGAAAGGCAATTGCTAAAAAGTCATTGGAAAAGGCTGTTGCTTTATTTGATACGTATAAACCAGCAGCACCTTTTTACCCAGATTGGGGCAAAGATGCTGCTATAAAAGCATTAGCTGCTTGTCAGTAAATTGTGAATCACATTCAGCCCTGCACTAGAAGTGCAGGGCTATCTTTATCTACTAAAAATACTGTATGGAAAACAATGATTCATTATCTGCAGCCGACAGCTTAAAGCTGATTGAAAGTATGATAAATAAAGCCCAAAACAGATTTACTGAAAATGGTACGCTTTATTTATTATGGGGTTGGGTAGTATTGATTTGCTCAATTTCACAATATTTTCTAGCTAAAATAATGACTTTTTCACAAGCTTCATTGGTTTGGACAGTTACAATATTGGTCGTTATTTATCAGATTGTTTATTTAACGAAAAAGAAAAAAAATGAACAAGTACGAACATATACAGATGAAATTATCGGTTATGTGTGGATGACATTTGGGATTTGTATGGGACTTGTTACATTTATAATTGGTACTAAAGAAGTATGGTCCATCATTTATCCAATTATCTTTTTATTTTATGGAATTCCTATTTTTTTATCTGGTTCAATAATGCGTTTTACGCCATTAAAAATTGGTGGAATTTGTTGTTGGATAATATCTGTTGTTGCACTATTTATACATTCAATAGAAATTATATTATTGTTTATTCCTGCAGTATTAGCAGGTTGGATTATTCCAGGATATTTATTAAGAGCAAGATATAAATCAGCATAAAATGAAGGAAGAAAAAAAAATGACCGAACAGGAGAGTCTGCAATTAATTGCCGACATGATTAAAAAAGCCAAAGGCAATTACCATGATTCGGGCATAGGATCATTGTTGTGGGGATCTGTAGTAGCAATTGCTTCACTAGTATCCTTTTTACAAAGACAATATAATTTTTCTATTGGTTTTGATATATGGCTTATCGTTCTTGCTGCAATCATTCCGCAGATAGTAATGAGTAATAGAGAAAAAAGAGAAAGTAAGGTTAAACAATACGATGATGATTTAGTAGATGCAGTATGGCTAATATATGGTATTTGTATTTTTGGATTAAGTTTTTATCAATTTACTGTTCCCCTTGCTACAGAAAAATTAATTAATGCTGAAGGATGGACAATGATGAAGCATTATATTGATGGATCAAAACCTGATGAAATTATTCATCCATTCACTCCAAGTTTATATTCTATTTATATCTTGATATATGCTTTCCCTACAATTGTCACTGGCATGGTCAAAAAATTCAAACCAATGATTGTAGGAGCTATTATTACTTATGCTTTATTTATTTTATCCTGTTTTACCGAATCTAAATACGATATGCTATTGGGTGCAATTGCAGCTATTGTATGTTGGTTTATTCCAGGAATCATTTTAAGAAGAAAATACTTGGCTCAACATAGGATAAATGTTTAAAGAACTAGATCCCATATTACATTCACAATTACGCCTTGCAGTAATGAGCTTACTTATTAGTGTTAAAGAGGCCGACTTTACATTTATTCGCGAAAAAACAAATGCAACTGCTGGCAACTTAAGTGTACAAGTTCAAAAATTAAAAGATGCAGGCTATATAGACGTTGCTAAGCAATTCAAAGATAATTACCCTCAAACCACTTGTAAAATAACTCCTGAAGGGATTTCAGCTTTCGAAAATTATGTTAAAGCTTTGCAGGAATATTTAAAGGTATAGAGATTGTTGGGTTTATTGTTTTATAGAGTAAAGAAAAACCTTATCGTTTATTCCTTGCAACCTTTTATCTAACTTCGCTGTTATACATTCAGATGGAATCAGTAGTAAAAGTATCTAATCTTACTAAACAATTTAAGCAACTTACAGCGGTAGACAATCTTTCGTTTTCTGTGCAAAAAGGGGATGTTTATGGATTTTTAGGTCAGAATGGAGCAGGGAAAAGCACCAGTATTAGAATGATGCTTACCCTTATTACCCCAACCAGTGGCCATATTGAGCTATTTGGTTACGATTTAAACAAAAATAGAAAAGATATTCTTCAACAAATTGGTGCAGTAATTGAAAAACCGGATGTTTATAAGTTTCTTTCTGCCTACGAAAATCTTAAACTTTTTGCCAAGTTAAGTGGTATAAAGCCCACTCATCAATTATTGATGGATCAATTAGAAATGGTTGGATTAGCCAACCGAGCAAAAGATACTGTAAAAACTTTTTCTCAAGGAATGAAGCAACGACTAGGAATTGCTATTGCTTTAGTTCACAATCCTCAATTAATTATTTTGGATGAACCTACCAATGGTCTCGACCCTCAAGGTATTGCTGATATAAGAAATTTACTAATGATGTTGAGTAGAGACAAAAAGAAAACCGTTATTGTTTCTTCTCATCTATTAAATGAAATTGAACAAATTGCTACGAGAATATTAATTATCGATAAAGGAAGAAAACTAGTAGAAGGAAGCTCGGCAGAATTATTCAATACTTCACAAACTATTCTTCAATTATCTACAACTGATAATACATCAGCAATTCAACAAATATCAACAAGTATTTGGAAAATAAATATACAACCAATGAGAGATGGGGATATTATTCTACAAATTGATAGAGATTCAATACCTCAACTAAATAAGGATTTAGTTGAAATGGGAATAGGTGTATTATCACTTCAACCCAGACATAGTTTAGAAGATTATTTTTTACAAATAACAGCAGGTAAACAACATGTGGGCACATTTACAAATTGAATTATTTAAAATATTCCGAAGGCCAAGAACTTATTTGGCTTTTGCGGCAATCACTGCTTTAATTGGCGTAATTCAATTAGGCTTAAAAGTGGATGGGAAAGAGTATACCGAATTTGTTATGGCTGACTTTGGCAGTTCATTTTCTGTTGATGGGAATATTTTAAATGGCTATTTTATTTGCTATGTAATTCTTCAATTGCTACTTGTGCACGTGCCACTTTTAATTGCATTAATTGCTTCAGACATGATTTCCGGTGAAGCAAATATGGGAACTTTAAGATTACTGCTTACAAAACCACAATCGAGAACTGCAATTGTTACTGCAAAGTTCTTGGCATCGGTAATTTATACCTTGCTCTTACTTATATGGATAGCTATTTTAGGGTTATTTCTAAGCATGCTAATATTTGGAACCGATGATCTTTTTATTATGAAAAGTAGCTATGTAGTTATTGTTAAACAGTCAGACGTTTTTTGGCGCTATGCTGGTGCTTTTTGTTTTGCAGCATTGGCAATGGTTACAGTTGCAGCGCTGGGTTTTTTCCTTTCCTTTTTTGCCGAAAATTCAATTGGACCTATTGTAGCAACCATGAGTGTAATTATTGTTTTTACTATTTTAAGCACAATGAATATCCCAATTTTTAATATTATTAAACCTTACCTTTTCACATCTCATATGATTACTTGGAAAGAGTTTTTTGACTTTAAAGTAAATGATGCAAATGAAGCCATTATTGGAAGTATTCAATATCCAGAAAAAATAATAAAGTCGGCATTGGTACTTATTATTCATATCATTGGATTTGCTGGAAGCGCTATATTGTTGTTTAGGAAAAAAGACATATTGAGTTAATAAATTATAAAATGAATATATTTTTCAAAAAGTTTCTTGCAATATTCTTTGTAATAATTTTTACTAACATTTCTTCTACTGCACAAGATGTAACTATTTTAGTTGCTAAAGTAAAAGCCAAGCTAGATGTTGTAAATGATTACACTGCAGAAGGGAAAATGAAAACCGATGTAGCATTTATTAAAGCACCTATTGGTAGTGTAAAAGTTTTTTATAAAAAGCCCAACAAATTTCGTTTACAGCGCAATGGAGGTATTTCTGTTTTACCCAAAGGTGGTATCAATATTAATATCGGCAATATGATTGTTGCTGATGGGTTTGTGGCTATAGATGGAGGATCAGTAGAAATTGGAAAAACAAAAACCAGAATGGTAAAACTATTGCCAACGGGCGATAATAATGACGTTATCTTGTCAACACTTTATATAGATGAAGTGAATTTGCTGATTGTTAAGTCCATCACTTCTACTCGAGAAAGCGGTACTTATGAAATGGAAATGGTTTATGGTAAATATGCTTCATTTGGCCTACCCGATAAAGTATTCTTTAGCTTTAATGCAAAAGACTATAAACTTCCAAAAGGTATTACATTAGAACTTGATGATACCGACCAAGCAACAAAAAGTAAACTTAAAGGTAAAAAAGGTCGAGTTGAAATTAGCTATTCAGCATATGAGATAAATAAGGGAATTACTGATACTGTTTTTAAATAATAATTAATACAGTTCTACGCTCCAAGTTCTGCTTAACAGTTCACCGGGAATTAATGTATTTATTCCTTCTTTTTGCTTAATGTCACCTGAAGCATCTTCATGATCCGCAATTCCACACCATGGCTCGATACAAAGGAAATCGGCATTTTTAGCACTCCAGATTCCTATATAAGGAAAGTCATTGTATTCAAACTTAAATCCATGTTTCGATTGATTGGAGGATAAAGCAATAGAAGTTGATTTTAGTTCTTTAAATACCAACGCATCTCCATAAAACAAATCTTTATTTAAGTCAATTGTATTGGTATCCTTAAAAAAAGGAATTGCTTCTCGTTTTATCAATCCTTCTGTTGATAATGGCCACTGTGGAGCAGTTTCATTGCTACTGAAAATTAATTGGTAGTCGTTAAATGTTAAACTTTCTTCCAAGGGTACCTTAAAGGCGGGGTGCGCTCCTACAGAAAAAAACATTGGCTTTAGATCTACATTGGTGATTTGATAAGTACAACTCAGTTTATTCTTATTGATTGAATAGGTAATTGAAAAACTAAAAAGAAAGGGATACACTTTTTGTGTTTCTTCATTTGCTTGCAAGGTAAAACTGATACTTTCCTTTTCGTTTGAAGTTAATTGGAATTCCATATCTCTGGCAAAGCCATGTCTGCCTAGTTGATAAGTAGCTCCATTAAGTTGGTAACTATTGTTTTTTAGTCTGCCTACTATTGGAAATAAAACAGGGCTTTTCTTTCCCCAAAAAGTAGGATCGCCGTTCCACAAATATTCTAAATTAGTGTCTTTGCAAAAAATACTTTGCAATTCCGCACCTTTCGAATTCACGCTAATACTTAAATGTTTATTTT
This sequence comes from Sphingobacteriia bacterium, assembly GCA_043776615.1. Classification (GTDB taxonomy): domain Bacteria; phylum Bacteroidota; class Bacteroidia; order Chitinophagales; family Chitinophagaceae; genus Sediminibacterium. The sequence goes on along the minus strand of JAYVRC010000510.1, from coordinate 116 downwards.
CAATCTGTATCATACTATTAACTAACTTTCGTTTTCTTCAATTCTTTCATCTACTGCATTGGCCATCATGCGAGCACTCATTTTTTTCAATGGATTTTTACGCATATCTGCATAAC
>JAYVRC010000509.1:0-3434 GCA_043776615.1 Sphingobacteriia bacterium | reverse complement strand
ACGCATTTATGTGCTATAGGCATGTTCGATAATCAGGAAATTGAAGTATTAACTTTAGATACGGATTCCACAAATGGTAATAAAAAAAGGGCTGAGGATTTAATTTTACTTTATAATCAGGTCAAATCTTCAGGGAATACTATAGGGGGTACACCAAATGCGAATACTTTTTTTTCTGCAAAGCTCAATTTACATAAATATTACACGAACTATTCGGGTACAGGACGAGAAAATTATAAAAATATTACTAAAATATCCTCTGGATCTCCAGAAGTACAAAAAGCTAATAAGCTAATATCCGATTTATTTCTGGATAACACTTCAGTCCAGGAATTCAATCTAGCACATGGATATAGGGCACAAACACATTTGGGGTCTTTGCTAATGTATCATGGAATTGTTGAAGCAGCTCGAAACATAGCAAGTGGAAAAGATGTTAAACCTGAAGAAAGAGAATTAGAATCATTTGTGTCTAAAATAAAAATTGCTGGTGCCAATGCTCGGGTTTTTATTTTTGGTTCTATTTTCGGAGGGACAGGTGCTTCCTCTATACCTGTTATTCCGAAGGCTTTACAAGAGTTTATACAAACCAGATCTGGTGGCAAGGAGACAATTGACTTTTCAAAAGCTAAATTCGGTTCTACATTATTAACTGAATATTTTACTTTTAAAAAGCCGGATAATAAGGAGAAATCTACCAAAGAAAATAGTGTTATAGCAGACTCTTCATTTTTCCCTCTAAATAGCCAGGCTGCTTTACAATTCTATCAAAGTGATCCTACGGTACAAAAAAGCTATAAAATATTATATCATATTGGTTGGCCAATAGAGAGCAAAAAGATTGATGATGAAACATCAGGTCATAAAACCATTACTGGTGGTGCTACTCAAAAAAATCCATGTCATATTACAGAATTATTATGCGCCTGTGCAGCTTTTGATTTTTTTACACGAAAAGACGGCTTTGATGGCGCGGTGGCTCAGTACTTATATAAAGCCGTAGAGTTTGAGAAAAATACTTTTAATTTTTCTTTTGATGATTTTGTGGGCAATTATAATAAAGCAGGTGAAAATTTTGCCAATAGATTAGGTGCATTTTTCTCCTTAGCACATATTTCATTAACAGTTAATGGAGCATCAACAGGTGATTCTGGCATTAAGGGATTTATTACAAGATGTGAGAAACAAAAATTAACTCAGTATAGTACAATAACTGATACTGAGTGTAGTGAAATCAATGAGTATTTTAAACAGTTTGCTTATCATTTTGATAATGAAAATGGTAATGTTAGATTTTCGTCAGGTTGGTTGTATCAAATTAGAAATACAGTTGCACCTGGTTCTTTTTTGTTCGACAGTAAAGCTTTTCCTGATACCCCATCAGAATTAAAAAAGTTGGATGTTGGAACTCTTTTTAATGATGAAAAGTATCATTGGCCAAAAGGAGGATTTTTAGCTGATAGATATGGAACATTTATTGATAAATTAATCAATACGTCGCCCAAGGATGAACAAAAAGTGAATACTACAAAAGAAAAATTTCTGGCGCATATCTACAATGCGATAACTGTTTCTCAAAACTTTAATTTAAATTAATACAGTACTAATGGCAGAAATAAAAGCACTCACAATAAATTCTAAAACGGTTCAACCTGGTATAAAATATGCCTGGGATAGTATCAAGGAATTGCCAAATTTTACGAAGAATATTTTAATACCGGAAATCGCTGTTGATAAAGAAGGTAATTCTTCAGTTGATATTGGATCTATTGTGTCAGGCATGCCAACAGTTTATGCAAGAGCAAACTTGTTTAGAAATGCATTAGATGCTGTCACAGATAAAGATGCAGATGCGGCTGGGTTGATGCGGTTTTATAAATCTTTAATTAGTGAATGGAAGGGATTCATAGCTTGCATTGCATTGAATTATAAAGACATTCAGATTGATAGGGTTCACTTGGCATATTCTGATGGAAAGAAAACTAGTGATACCATAAATTTATATGAGCCACTTGGGGCTTTTGGTAATGTGTTGTTTGAACGACAGCCTTTGTGGAGTGACCAATCTTTGTCCAATAATGCTGATAAAATTCCTTTTATTGATGTTATATCCTTTAACGGAAATGTAGTTGGGGGTACTTCTCCTGATTGTTTTTTATTTTCTTCTGTTTCATATAAAATTAAAGAAAAATTGCCTTTTATTAATATTAATAATGGCAAGTTTATTGATCCTTTGCAATCTGAACTTAAACCTGAAGAACTATTTAAAATCTATGGCTACGCAAAGCATGTGCTAAACAATATTGATAAATTCAAAAGGAATTTCGATGGGCTAGAAGATCTATTAAAGCCAAATTATAGCAATATTTATGGATGTCTTCAAAACTGGATGTTAGACATGATTAAATACCAGGAGGCAAAGGGATTTCCTAAATTAGAAAATCAAACACCCCCGGAAGTAGGTTCATTATTTAATTACCCATTTGGCCTTCTTTTTAATTTTTCAACAGAGCTATACGGTTCTGAAGGAATGATTTCTAATGAGGCTGGTATGGAAGGAAGTATTCCCTTTGACCCTAAAAATCTTCTGCTTCCAGAGTCGACCGAAATTGCTCAGATAGATTTTGGAAAGGAAGGGGCAGAAACAAAAAATTATTTAAAGTCAAAGCCATTACTTTTACTTGAGTCTATCACTAAAGGTCAGCCTAACAATTTTGCTTATTTTACTTTGCCTCTCACGCCATTAGCTTTAAATGTATTTGGTGCGAATCTGACTGCATTAGTTGGGTTAGATGAGACTTCGAATGTGAAGTCAAGGATTTCTGCAATTTACGATCCCAATGATAAAGATGGAGAGAAGTTAATTGTGCAATTAAAGTTATTTACAAATACAGGAAATGAAATAACCAAACAAATTATTTACAGAGTTACAAGAGATTCCATTATTGGCCAGGATATATTAATATGGCCAAATTTTATTTCAAAGCAATGGAATAGATATTTCCTCTTTTCAGAAGTGCCACACAATAATGATAAGTTTCAAGCTACACCATTTATAGGGGATGTAAATGATGATTTCTTTAGGATTATTTTAAATGAAAAGGGAGTCCCATTGTATTTAGCGAATAAAGGAAAAGCTGCAATAATTCCAGAAAAGTATGGGAACATAAATGTTGAAATGCATATTACTTGGAATAGTGCAGTTGCAGATAATAAATACAAGTACGAAATATATGAAAGCAATCAACCTTTTAAAGGTATCAAATTCGCACTTGCCGGGACTGATTGTGGCTTTGGAATAATTAGGTATGATGGCACTGGTAATAACAAATCTTTGCCAACTAATATGCTTAAAAATCCGGTAGTGGATTTAGCTCCTGCTTATTTAGGTGTTGATTTTGGAAGTACAAACTCCTCTATAGCTTATTTTTCAG
>JAYVRC010000508.1:0-3446 GCA_043776615.1 Sphingobacteriia bacterium | reverse complement strand
CCGCCTATGGCGGAACTGGCGAAAAATTTAATTGGGAAATATTAAATGGATTAAATATTAATAAGCCATTTTTTTTAAGTGGTGGAATTGGACCAAATGATGTAGATCAATTGGTTAAATTTTCAAATACAACAGTAGCGAAAGATCTATTTGCATTAGATGTAAACAGTAAATTTGAAAAAGCACCTGGTGTTAAAGACATGAAATTGTTGCAACTATTTATTCAACAAATAAAAGCAATTATATGAGCAATATTATGAAAAGAATCATTGTGTTTTCGATGCTACTATTTCTAATTCAAAACTTAATGGCTCAGCAATTATCTAACGTGTTTATAACACAGGAGGGAAAAGCCGAGTATCGCATTTCTATAAATAATATATATGTGGTTTTATCGGAGAAAGGATTTTTATCTGAAGTAAAAACATCTGCAAATGGAACTATAGTGTATAGTGCTAATAATAAAGTTGAACAAATTGGCGACGTTAAAATTGGCTATAATTATCAAGGATTTGTAAACTTAATTGGAACAGCACCTATACTGTATGATTTTTCTGGTAGAGTTGATCGAATAGGGACTATTGGGTTTAGGTATAACTACAAGGATTTAATTGCCGAAATTGGAAATCAGAAAGTGCAATATAGTGCTGATAACAGAATTGATCAATTTGATTCATTTAAAATTTATTACAACTATAATAAAATGGTTCAGCGTATTGATGACAGCAGGGGTTTAATATTGTTACAATTAAATTACGAAAAATCAAAGTAATATGATTAGCTATCAGAATCCAACAGAACAAGGGTATTACGGACAATTTGGAGGAGCATATATTCCCGAAATGTTGCATAGCAATGTAGCTGTTTTAAAAGAGCAATATCTTTCGATAATGAAAGATCCTTCTTTTATTGATGAATTCAAATCATTATTAAAGGACTATGTAGGTAGGCCAACTCCTTTATTTTTGGCAGAAAGATTAAGTGCTGAATTTAATACAACCATCTATTTGAAAAGAGAAGATCTATGCCATACAGGAGCTCATAAAATTAATAATACAATCGGTCAAATTTTATTAGCTCGTAAATTGGGTAAAACTAGAATTATTGCAGAAACAGGTGCTGGTCAGCATGGGGTTGCAACTGCAACAGTTTGTGCGCTTAAAGGAATGGAGTGTATTGTATACATGGGTGAAAAAGATATTGAAAGACAAGCGCCCAATGTAGCAAGAATGAAAATGTTAGGCGCTACAGTAATACCCGCAACAAGTGGAAGCAAAACGTTAAAAGATGCTACCAATGAAGCAATTCGAGATTGGATAAATCATCCAAATGATACACATTATATTATAGGTAGTGTAGTTGGCCCTCATCCTTATCCAGATATGGTTGCTCGTTTTCAAAGTGTAATAAGTGAAGAAATTCGCATTCAATTAAAAGATAAAACTGGTTCTGAACTACCTACTCATGTAGTTGCTTGTGTTGGAGGAGGAAGTAATGCGGCAGGTGCATTTTACCATTATTTAAATGAATTATCTGTGAAGTTGGTAGCTGTTGAAGCTGCAGGCCATGGTGTAAATAGTGGTATGAGTGCTGCTACCACTCAATTGGGTAAGCCTGGTATATTGCATGGTAGTAAAAGTTTGGTAATGCAAACTGCAGATGGTCAAGTAGTAGAACCTCATAGTATTTCTGCAGGGTTAGATTATCCGGGAGTTGGCCCAATTCATGCAAATTTATTTGAAACTGGAAGAGGAATATTTTTAAGTGCAACCGATGATGAGGCAATGGAAGCTGCATTTCATGTTAGTAAAATACAAGGTATTATTCCTGCTCTAGAAACTGCTCATGCTTTTGCTGTTTTGGGGAAAATGAATTTACAGCCATCTGATGTTGTGGTGGTCTGTTTAAGTGGAAGAGGTGATAAAGATTTGGCAACTTATATGAAAGTTTTGTAATCGTAGTATTTTTATTTGTATGAATAGAATCAAACACATTTTTGATAATAAGAAAAGTAAAGTATTAAATGTTTACTTCACTGCTGGATATCCTGCGTTGAATGACACATTAACAATTATGCAATCACTTGCAGAAGCCGGTGCAGATATTATTGAAATTGGTATGCCTTATAGTGATCCATTAGCAGATGGTCCTGTGATTCAAGAAAGTAGTTGTGTTGCATTGACTAATGGAATGACCATGCAAGTTTTATTTAATCAATTATCCAATTGTAGAAATAATCCAATACTTGCAGACAAAGGAATTATTTTAATGGGGTATATGAATCCAGTTTTACAATTCGGATTTGAAAATTTTTGTGCTGCTGCTGTTGAAGCTGGTGTAGATGGATTGATTTTACCAGATTTGCCTGAATTTGAATTCGAAAATGAATATGGAGCTATTATTAATAAATATGGGTTAGATTTTATTTTCTTGGTTACACCCGAAACAACTGAGGAAAGAATAAAAAAGCTAGATCAGCTAAGTTCTGGTTTTCTATATGCAGTAAGTTCATCTGCTACAACTGGTGGTAACACTGACTTAATAGCAATCGAAAAATATCTAGGAAGATTACAATCCATGAATTTAAGAAATCCGATATTGGTAGGATTTGGAATAAAAGACAAAGCAAGTTTCAACGCTGCCTCTAAAAATGCCAATGGTGCAATTATTGGATCAGCGTATATTAAAGTGTTGAGTGAAATGAGAGATATTCAATTATCAACCAAAGAATTTATTCAACCAATAATTAGCAATTAAAGATAGTAAAGTGAATTTAGTAATCATTAAATACAATGCGGGTAATATTCAATCAGTGCTTTATGCACTAGAAAGAATAGGAGTTAATGCAACAGTAACTGATGATCATACAACCATACTTGCAGCAGACAAAGTAATTTTTCCGGGTGTTGGAGAAGCAAGTACAGCAATGAGTTATTTAAAAGAAAGAAAGCTAGATCAGCTGATTTTATCTCTAAAACAACCAGTGCTTGGTATTTGTTTGGGAATGCAATTAATGTGCAAATACAGTGAAGAAAATAACACCGATTGCCTTGGAGTTTTTGATGAGCAAGTAAAATTATTTACAACAACTTCAACCAATTCAATTAAAATTCCACAGATAGGTTGGAATAATATTTATCGATTGAAATCTGAACTTTTTGATGGGGTAAATGAAAATTCATTTTGTTATTTTGTGCATGGTTATTATGCTGATCTTGGTAATCATACAATTGCAACAACTGAATATGGCATTGAATATAGCTCGGCTTTAAATAAAGATAATTTTTATGGAACCCAATTTCATCCCGAAAAGAGTGCGGATATTGGAGAAAAAATTTTAAACAATTTTATTAAATGGAAATAATTCCTGCTATAGATATCATTGACGGAAAGTGTGTACGATTAACGCAAGGAGATTATACTCAAAAGACGATATACAATGAAAA
>JAYVRC010000507.1:0-3456 GCA_043776615.1 Sphingobacteriia bacterium | reverse complement strand
GAGTTTTCTTATATCTATCTTTTTGAATATAATTATGCATGAGCCAATGCTTCACTACGCATACACCATCAGAGAATTGAATAATGAAGTTTTTGCTAACTAGAATCTTGTAATCGTCATCGTTAGCCCCGATTGTTCGTTGAATTTTTTTTGCATTATTGAGAAACCCATCGTCATCAGCTCTCATTCCTAAATGAAAATATAGGGATTGTGTACTTAGCGGCATATCTAAAAATGCATCACTATCTATAATTGTTTTTGCAAACATTCTGCGTTCAGCCATAGCGATTCCTTTTTAATTAAATTTTTTCCAATTCTTTAGGCTTCCATTGCGACTCTGACCAGCTAGACTTTTCATCACCATCGTAGATAGCTTGTAAATGTGATTCTAATGGCGCATATTCCTTATCTAACATATCAACTGTATAACCTAAATAATGTTTATTAAGATATTGTGAGAAAAATAAATTTCTTTTTTTTATTATTGTGCAAATTAAACCAATGTACTCAGGATAGTTAACGGAATATATTATTTTAACTTTTTGCCCTACATAAAATTTGTCCATTTTAATAAATTCCCTCTTTTTTTTCAGCTTTATCGATTAATCTAAAAAATACATATCTAACAATAATAAGATATATAACCATTCCTGTAGCGATCTTTAACCATAAATATAAATTATCCATCAATCTCCAGCCTTCCTAAAAAAATTATTTAATCTATCAATTTTAGTAAAGCTTGTTTCGCCACCGTTCAGGATAGAGTAAAGCGTTGAGCGACTAATTTTAAGCTCTTTAGCGATTGCATTTAAATTGATATGTGATTCTTTAAGCTTTCTTATTACGTAATCTTGTACTATTTCCATATACCCTCCCGATTAATCAAATCATATAATAATGCAAATATACTCAATTAACAATATATTTTGTTTAAATAAAAGTCAAATATGTGTTGACACTTAAAATAATGCAGGTAGAATAACTACATCAACAACGCAAACGGGTGAATTAAAATGTACGATGATATGGACTTATTTGAAGCTAAATTATTAGCATTAGCTAGTGATGCTACAAAATTACAAGCTAACTCATTATGCAATTGGGTAATTGAAAATGTAGATAAAGATGAATGGCTTAGTTGTCGTTCAATGATGCAATATGAAAATATTGATACATATAGTCTTTCTGAATCTATTTCTGAATGTGGGGTTTATTAAAATGTATGATATTACAGAAAACTATTTTTATAGTTCAAAAGAAATAGAAATTAAATTTGAAATGTTAACTAATATGTTAAACCAAGCAAAATTAGAAGGTTGGAAACATATATCGATTAAAGTATTAGAGGAAATAATAAAATGAAAGATTACAACAATAATAAACCTTACCTATCAAAAGAAGGTTCAATTATTCCTACACTTTTTGTAAGTATTATGCTCTTCTATTTTTTTATAGATGCACTTATTAATTGGATAATTACATTATGAATAACACAACAATGAAAGTGGAGAAAATAATGAAAAAAACATTAAAAGTATTTTTACATAGAAGTAGAGACTCGTATGATAATAAATATAAATATTCAGTACATTCATGGGATATGAGTGATTATGGTAGTTATATATTTCTATTAGAAAAAGAAATTACTTTTGAATTGCCAACTGAAATAGAAATGATTAAAAAAGAGGCTAAAACATTAGAAGATAAAATTGTTAAAATTAAAGCTGATACTTTTGTTGAATGTGAACAATTAGAAGAAAAAATTAAATCTCTTTTATGTATAGAGGATAAATCAAGGAGATAAAATGAATAACTTTGAAAAAGCATTATTAAAACTTGATGATATTCTTACTTATCCTAGTGGTAAAAGTAATTTAGAAAAAGTTAATCAAGCTTGTATCAGTGATAATAATGAAAATGATATAGCTGAATGTATTAGGGATTTAATATTGCATGGAGATAGCGATAGTGGTCATATTTATAATTTACAACTAGCATTTATTGAATATTTTGAAACTGATAAAGATACTGAATTAGTTGAATCAGACCTGAATGATAATGTGTATTAATTTTAATAAGGAAAAATGATGGATTATAATTACCCGCAAATTTCAGAACATTGCCCAATATTTAATCAACAATTAAACAATGGCATGTTTGGTTACAAAGGAAAATGTGTAGAAATTGTTATTAGCAAACAAGATACAGATGGAATACAAAAAGCTTTTGAATTAGGTTGGATTAATCCTAAAACTCCATCAAATATGCAAATGTTAAATAGCATAAGTTTATTAACAGATGCAAAAAATAGAGGGTTAAAAGTTTCTGCTAAAAAATTAGAAGAATTAGGTTTTCAATAATAAATGGCGTAATCATGAATGAATTAAATATTAAAAATGAATGTTCGGATTGTAGCAATAAGCGTGAAGTTGCTGGTAATGCTCTCATTCAATGTATAAAACCAGATTCTAAAATGGTTGGGAATAAATATGGCATTAAAAATGGATGGTTTTATTACCCAATTCTATTTGACCCAGTATGGAAAGAATCTAAATGTGCAAATTTTGAAAATAAAGTATCTGTAGTTAGTGATTCAGTTAGCCAAGTAGCATAAGGCCAATACAGGATAACCTATATCTAAATGGATAGAATTTATCAGGCAGCATAATTCTTGCAGTTAGTAATCCAGTAAATCAGAAAAAAATAAATTAATTTGTATAATTAGGAAAATAAAATGACAAATACTACAGAACAAATTAGATTAAAAATTAGCAATCAAATACGTGAAGATTTTAGTCGTGAGATTTCAAGAAATTGGATGTATCAGGCTAACAATGTTAAATATAAAAATAAATTTAATGAATTATTTATTACTTTTACAATAATTATATTTAGCTTATGGTTAGCATTTAAATTAATCTAATCTACATAATATAGACAACTAATAACGGAGATGGATATGAGTAGTTTAAATTTATTTCAGCGGATTAACGAAGTAAGAAAATCGATTGAATACATACAAAAAGATAAATCTGTTAGCACTGGGGCTTCAGGTAGCTATAAAGCAGTAACACATGATACCGTAACTGCATTAGTGCGCGACCATATGGTTAAGCATGGTATTGTTAGTTATCCAGTCTTAGTTGATTGTATTAGCAATGCCAAAGAAATTGATAAAGATATGAATGTATCTAAACAGTTTCGTTATGAGGCTACATATGATTTTGTCTTTGTGAACATTGATGATTCAAATGATAAGTTAGTAATTCGTATTAATGCTCATGCGATGGATAATGCAGATAAGGCGCCAGGTAAAGCTTTAAGCTATGCAAAAAAATATGCAATTCTAAAATTATTTGAGATTGAAACTGGCGAAGATGAAGAAAGCCGCTATCAAACTGCTGAAGAATTTGATTTTAGTTTTTGGGTAGAGAAAATGAATCTATCAAGTAATTT
>JAYVRC010000506.1:0-13663 GCA_043776615.1 Sphingobacteriia bacterium | reverse complement strand
GATAGCCTGATTTAAAAGTGTTCCCCATTCAATGTAATTAATCTGCCCGTTTTTATAACTTAAATTGGCAGTATTAATAATAATATCAGCCTGCCTATTTGCAGTTTTTACAAAATAAGATACCGCTTTTGTATATTTATCATAGTCCTGCCAAGCTTTATCTAGCTTAGATTGTAGCGAAAGGGTTGACAGTTTTGTTGCTGCAGCTACCACTTCTTCGTTTATCTTAGCTGCATTTATTTTTTGTTTTTGGGTTTGATTAAATACTGGAACAGACATGCCTAGAGTAACGGAAGAAAAACGATTACCTATATTATATAACTTTTCCGATCGATCGCTAAGCATTTGCCATCCACTTAAAGATTGATTATTATATCCCAACAACCAATCAGGTTTTAGCTTGGCTTTCGCTAGCTCTGTTTCGGCAACTGCTTGCTTTTGTTGTTGTACATATAGATTAATAAAAGGGTTGTTTTTCCATTGTGCAGTATCAAATAATTGAACGGTTGATGCTAATGGATCCGCAGCGCTAATAAGCGATTCAGATTGAATTAATAGTCCCAATTGTAATTGAACTGTTCTAGTATCTGCATCCTGCATATCAGTCAATAATTTGTTTTGCATCACTAAATTGTCAAGAGTTACTTTCTCTAATAAATTGCTCTCTCCTTTCTCGAAGCGCAAGGAAGCAATTTTTTGATACCCAGCGTAAATGCTATCAATTTGTTTGAGTAATAAGTGATTGGCCTGAAAATATTGTAATTGCACATATAAACTTCTTGCAATTCTCTTAACATCCATTATTTGCACTTGTGTATTTGCTTGAGAAGTTGCTAAAAAAGTTTCGAATAATAATTTTTGTTTTTGATTAACGGCACCAGCATTTAAGGGTTGAAGTATACTAAATCTTACATCAAATGCAGTAGTATTATAATTACCCAATTCAGTCGAAAACTGTGTTTTAGGAATTTCCATTGCAGTTGATGGCAACAAGCTGTAATATTTTTCCAGCAATACATTTACTTTAAGAGTAGGGGCATTTTCAACTACCTTTTGAATTACTTGATTCAAATGCAATGAATTGGTTTGATTTAAATTTTGTGCATAACTAAGGTTGCTTAAAATCAATATCCCAAATATTGCAATAGCTTTCATCGCATTTTTTTTAATTCCTCTATCAAATATTAAATACAAACAAGGCAAAACAATTAGTGTAAGTAAAGTGGCAGTAAGTAATCCACCAATTACAACAGTTGCCAAAGGCCGTTGCACTTCTGCACCAGCACCATTACTGATTGCCATTGGCAAAAAGCCCAATGAAGCTACAGCTGCTGTCATCAAAATTGGTCTTAATCTTGCTTCAGTAGCTTTTACAATTATATCTTTTACATTAGTTTGGCCATCTCCCTTTATTTGTACAATTTCTGTTATTAACACAATACCGTTTAAAACGGCTACCCCAAACAATGCAATAAACCCCACACCGGCAGAAATACTAAAAGGCATATCTCTCAACCATAAACTAAAAATTCCACCAGTTGCAGACAAAGGAATGGCAGAAAAAATGAGTAAGCCATACTTAATTCTGTTAAAAGCAAAATAAAGTAACACAAAAATAAGTAACAGCGCAATTGGCAAAGCAATTGCTAAACGATTAGTAGCATTTTGCAAATTTTCGTACTGTCCGCCGTAAGTAATAGTATACCCTATTGGCAATTTTACTTGTTGGTTTACTTTTTGTTTTAATTCTTCTACTATCGTCTGCACATCTCTCCCGCGAACATTAAATCCAACCATAATTCTTCTTCTTGCATCTTCACGTTGAATTTGATATGGCCCTTCTTTTAATTCGATACTAGCTAATTCATTTAATGGTACTTGCATACCACCAGCAACACCTACCATCAAATTGCTGATATTATCGATATCACTTTTTTGATCTTTATGAAGACGCACTACCAAATCGTACTTTTTATCGCCCTCAAAAACAACTCCAGCTTTACTTCCAGTATAAGCAGCTTGAACAGTTTGATTAATTTCATTTACTGAAGCTCCATACCTTGCAATTGAACTTCTATTATAATTAATTACCACTTGTGCTACACCTGTTATTGTTTCAACGTATATATCCTTTGCACCTTCTACTTTATTTATTAGAATTCCCATTCTTTCGGCAATAAAGGATAAGCTATCTAAATCATCTCCAAAAATTTTGCATACAACATCTTGCCTTGCACCAGTCATCAGCTCATTGAAGCGCATTTGGACTGGATATTGAAATCCGGTAGTTACCCCTGGTACTTGCTTTAAAGCAATACTCATTTTTTCTGCCAACTCATCAAAAGTTTTTGCTGAGGTCCATTCCTTTTTATCTTTTAATATTACCATCATATCCGCAGCTTCTAGGGGCATTGGATCTGTTGGTATTTCACCTGACCCAATTTTGGTAACTACTTTTTTAACCTCAGGAAATGAATCGAGTAAAACCTTAGCTGTCTTTTGCGAGGCAGCAATTGTATTAGATAAAGAAGATCCTGTAAGTAATCTAGTATCAACTGCGAAGTCGCCTTCTTCTAATTTAGGAATAAACTCTCCTCCCATTGTACTCAATAAAAAAACAGCAATCAAAAAAAGTATTAAACTAATACCTACCACGGTTTTGGGAATAATTAATACTTTTTTCAAAATTGGCTTATACCATTTTACAAGTATGTTCATCATTTTATCAGAAAAATTTTGAGTAGCATTTATTTTTTTATTTAAAAATAAAGCACTCATCATGGGAATATAGGTAAGCGACAATACAAACGCGCCAAGTATAGCAAACGAAACAGTTTCTGCCATCGGGCGAAACATTTTACCTTCAATTCCTTGTAAAGTTAATACGGGTAAATAAACTACTAAAATGATTACTTGTCCAAAAGCAGCAGCGTTCATCATTTTCTTGGAGCTATTTCCTACTTTTTCATCCATTTCATTCTGACTTATCAACGTACCATTATTGGTTTGATGAAGTTTATGCAATATTGCTTCAACAATAATTACGCCTCCATCTACTAATAATCCAAAATCCAAAGCACCTAAACTCATTAAGTTTCCGCTGGTGCCAGATAAATTCATTAATATAACAGCAAAAAGAAGTGACAAAGGAATAACAGATGCTACTATAAACCCTGCCCTTAAATTACCTAAGAAAATGACCAAAACAAATACTACAATTAATGCTCCCTCAATTAAGTTTGTTTTAACTGTTCCTATTGCGTTGTTCACCATTTTAGATCTATCCAGAAATGGTTCGATAATTACTCCTTCGGGCAAGGAAGTTTCAATGATTTTAATTTTATCCTTAATACTTTTAATAACTTCTTTACTGTTTCCGCCTTTTAGCATCATTACTATAGCTCCAGGAACCTCGCCATCTGCACCATATACAGTTGCACCATATCTTATTGCTGAGCCTTCCTGCACTTCCCCAATATTTTTAATTAGTACAGGAATAGATTCATTTACCCTTTTAACAACTATGTTTTCAATATCTTCTTTGTTTTTAACCAATCCTTCTGTTCTTATAAACAGTACATTGGGGCCTTTTTCAATGTAAGATCCACCAGCATTTTGATTGTTATTTTCCAATGCTTTAAAAACATCGGTAATTGTGATGCCAAAACTTTTTAGTTGATCGGTTTTTACTGCTACTTCATATTGTTTAACTGACCCACCAAAACTACTAACATCAGCTACTCCGGGGGTTCCTAATAATTGTTTTCTTACAATCCAATCTTGAATAGACCTTAACTCGGATAAATTATATTTGCCTTCATACCCTTTTTTGGTTTTGATTACATACTGAAAAATTTCTCCTAATCCAGTTGTTACAGGTCCAAGTTCCGGCACTCCCATACCTTGTGGAATTTGAGATTGTACAGATACTAAACGTTCAGAAACTTGTTGCCTTGCCCAATAAACATCTGTTTTATCATCAAAAACAATAGTTACTAAACTTAGCCCGAAACGAGAAAAACTACGTTGTTCTCTAATTCCAGGAACATTACGAGTAACTTGTTCAATAGGAACTGTAATAAACCGCTCAACATCTGGAGCACCTAATCCTGGAGAACTAGTTATCACTAATACTTGGTTATTGGTAATATCTGGAACAGCATCAATTGGAAGTTTCATTATAGAAAATATTCCTCCAACAATTAAAGCCAATGTAAACAACCCAATAATGAGCTTATTTCGAATAGAAAAATCGATGATTTTATTCAGCATAATTTTGCTTTAATACATTATAATACGTTACAACTTATTCAAATTAATTGAATAATGTAAACAAGAGTTGCATGCAAGTTTTACATGCGAAAAATTATGTTTATTATACGAGCGTAATAGCTCGCGGAGGTTGAAAGATATTTACCATTGGTAGAAAAAAGTAGGGACTCTCTTCCATTATTGTATATACAATAGGAGAAACAATTATAGGGGGAACTTCAAAAACAATTTTTTGTATAGGAATACTAATTGCGCTGATCATACATCCATCAGTTTCATGTGTTTTAAAAGGCAACTGCATGTCTTGATCAAAATCGTCATCAATGACTAATGGATCGAGATAATGAATTTTAATAAACCCAGCTAAACTTAATTCAGCATTTTCTTTTTGATGAATTACAAAGTGCTTTACAAATAAAGGAAGTTTTAACAACTGATAGGCATCTGTTGCGCCAAACAAATAAACAGAAAAGGCCAATATTGCAAAGATTCGTTTCAAGCAATAAAGTTAGTGAATTAATTGATGAAATTCCACCATACTCCAAATCTCATCACTAAACTAGGTACCACATAATCATTTGCTACTAAATTACGTTTAGTAAACCCAATATTATCGTTTTCTAAACTAAATGTGTTTAAATTCTCTGCTCTAAGAAATCCCTTAAAGCTTTTAATTCTAAAATGTAAAAATGCATTGATATCAGGTCTGTTGTTGATGGTATTTGTATTTTGATAAAAGTATTGACCAATTTGTGGGCTATAATTATCTGCTTTATACCCCGAATTGTACCTTAGTTCAATCCCTGTAGAAATAAAGAGGTTGGTATAAAAATTACCTTCGAATGCTATTCTATTTCTAGTAAAGAAAAATGGAATATTAACTGGAGGATTTCCAGTAGTTTGTTGAATATGTATTTCTGTATACCAGTTCCAGCGTTTAGATAATTTCAATTTTTTCTCAGCTGAAACATGAAGCACATTGAAAAGTGTAGCATCTTGCTTTGCAGTATAAAAACTATCGAAATAGATGAAATTGTTTACAGCGAAATATTCTGCAGATACTTTAAATTGTTTTTTTGGATTTTCGTAGGAAGTAAATAGTCGTATGATATTTTCTTTTGTATAGTTTATTCTATTTGTTATAGGAAATGAACTCAATTGGTTTAAGATAAAAGAAGGGGAGCGATTGGTATTTTGAAACCCAATGGTAAAATATCCATACTTCTTGCTTAATAAACGCTTCATATTAATTAATGCGCTGTAATCACCAGCATTAAAACCATTGATGTAAAACTTTCCGGTAGCTTCTATATCCCACACTTGATTGCGAGTTCTATTTCTATACTCAGCGGATGTAAATACATTGTATAAACTAGTAGCGTTAACAGTATCAAAATTCCCCTTAAGGTTTTGTAATGCAATACTAGCTTTAAAAAACTGGCTTTGGTTGTTTTTATCGGGGAAAGTAATTAAGCTAAATTCGTTTTGAAAATTACTCCAACTATCTTTATAAGCAATATTAACACCTGTTACAGCTTTAAAATTGAAATATTTTTTATACCTAGCAGAATCTACATTATTATCAAAAAAATGATAATTCTGTTGAGTAAATCGTAAATTATGTTCAACTCTAAACCGAGGGTAAAATATTTTGTATGTAATTGAATCTGTAACAATTGAATCTTTCTTTCCAAAATCAAAATGATGCCGATACAAAAAATCAGATTCACTGTAAATATTGCCAGAACTTACTGCTGTATTAAATGGATTATTGTTAGAGGCCCCTGCCTTACCCATTCTCGTTTCCAATTCAAAAGGATTATTTAAAGCTAAACTGTCTAATGATTTTACATTTACCAACCCACCATTTTCCGAAGAAGCGGCTTTATTACTCAACAGCATCAAAAAAAATTCGTACTTGCGATTATTGGTTTGATAATGAGAAGTAAATCGAAAATTATTGTGATTGGCATTTTGATTTTTTAAGAATCCAGGAGAATTACTAAAACGATATTCAATTGCAAAATTGAAATTCGTTTTTCTATTTTGAGTATGTATTACATTAATTAATTGTTCTGCCTTACTTCCCAACAAGTAAGCCAATTCTGTATAGGGCCTAGTAGTTTGATAAAATTTAGTGTTTTCTAATGTAAACTTATACATGTCATACTGATGAAACCCTGCATCAAAACCAGCTTTCATTAATGGATTAAAAAGAAAAGACTGGGCAGCTGTACCATAATTGCCTAAATGGTGGTAATAATATGGCTGTGGAAACCTTGTAGTAAAATCGTTGAGAGAAGAATCGATCGTTCTATTTCTAGTTGAATCGAAATAACGATAAAAAATGGTAATAGAGTCCGCAAAACGGTCGCGCTTTTGTAAAGAATCTTTTTTAGAGGAGCCTCCAGATTGTTGCTTACCAAAAGACCTATTTTGAAAATTATTCAAATCTTGAATGGACTGTGCCTTAGCTGCAAACCCAATGGTAGCAAGCAAAAAAAAGCAACCAATATATTTAAGACAATTACTGTCTTTCATCATCCAATACGTTTATGATACAACTTTAACAAGCTCACTAATCAACAAAGTTAATTTAGGCTCAGCATCTTTAGCTGCTTGTAATACTTCTTCATGGGTAATAATATTATCTTCATCTCTAATTCCTAAATCAGTAATTACACTAATAGCAAAAACCTTCATTCCACAATGAACAGCAGCAATAGTTTCTTGTACAGTACTCATCCCTACTGCATCTCCGCCCAAAGCTCGTATCATTTTATACTCTGCTCTTGTTTCAAAAGTTGGACCAGTTACACCAGTATAAACTCCTTCTTTTAATACAATATTATTTGCAACAGCAATTGATTTTACTTTTTCAATTAATAATTTGCAGTAAGGCTCACTCATATCTGGAAAGCGGGTACCGAGGGTAGATTCATTTTTCCCTAATAAAGGATTTGTTACAAACATGCTTATATGATCATTTATAATCATAAGGTCGCCCACTTTAAAAGCAGCGTTAACACCACCAGCAGCATTAGAAAGCAATAAAGTTTTTACTCCTAACATTTGCATTACTCTAACTGGATAAGCCACTTGTTGAGCAGAATAGCCTTCATAAAAATGAAATCTCCCCGACATTACCCAAACTTTAAATCCATTGAGTTCACCTAATATTAATTTGCCTGAATGGCCTTCAACCGTACTAATAGGGAAATGGGGAATATCAGCATATGGAATTGCAACTTCAGTTTTAATTACATTTGCTAAATTTCCCAAACCACTACCTAAAATAATTCCTACAGCAGCTTCAGTTTTAGCCTTACTTTGTATAAATGCCTTTGTTTCGGCAAGTTGTGTTAATACGATCGACATGAATACTTTTTATCTTCAAATATAAATTAATAAAAAATAAGGCCATCAACTTGAAGCTGATGGCCTTATGTAAGGTATAAAAGTTGAATTTAACCTAAACGTTTTACGTTAACTGCGTTCAATCCTTTGCGTCCTTCTTGTACATCAAAAACTACTTTATCGTTTGCTTCGATCTGATCGATCAAACCGTTAGCATGTACAAAAGTTTCTTTGTTGGAATCATCATGCTTAATAAATCCAAAACCTTTTTCTTCGTTAAAGAACTTTACAGTTCCTTGAATTTGTGTGTCCATTGTAAAATTATAAATATTAATAAAGTGCAAAAGTACTAGTTTATGGCTCAGCTACCTAATTTAACTGGTTTTTAAGTAGTTATATAATAATATTGCTGTTAAATTAGTCGATTTTAGCCCTAATAATCAATCAATTACATTCATTTTTTGCAATTGTTAATGTTATATCATGTTCGGAATTTCCTTTTTAGATATTTCTGGTTCAATGGGTTTAATGGCCTGCGGAGCTCTTACAATTAATAGTATTTTAGGCATGTTTGTAGGGACTCGATTTAAAAAAACCAATTATTGGCAGCTACTGCCAGTTATTGTTAGAAAATACCCAATTATAAATTTACACAAGTTTACTGCATACACTTCCATCTGTTTTGTTTGTCTACACCTTATTTTTTTATTGCTTCATCAAGAAAGTGGGTTCAGGATATTTCACTTAATAAACCCACTAAATGCACCTAAACAACCCTCAATTGTATTATTGGGTGTTTTAAGTTTTTATTCGTTAATAGTGGTTTTAATTACATCACAAAAATTAATTAGACAGCAACTGAGTTTTAGAACTTGGAAAAATATTCACTTGATAGCTTATACAACTTCCTTTTTATTTTTAATACATGGTATATTAATGGATCCTTTATTAAAAAATCGCCCAATCGATTGGTTGGATCCAGAAAAAATTTTTGCAGAAGTATGCTCAATTATTTTTATTGTAGCTGTACTTCTCAGAGTTCGCTACCATTTAAAATATAAAAAGAGTGCTATAAATTAAAAGCCACTTCGATTATTATAACTATTGAGAATAGTATACCCGATCAATTCGTCATGCCTCCCTCCTAATGACCTGTAATAAAAAAATATAGAATAATCATTTTCAGTTTCCCAATAATTTCCTTCCGTTAACCAATTTTCTGTTTTAGCACTTTTGCTTCGTGCATCTTTTGTTATATAAGCATAACTATAATACCCTTGTTTTAATAATAATTGCTTGGTATACATACCAAGGATGGCATCATATTGCATTAGTGAAGTATCACCAACTTGATTGCCAGTTAACTCCCCTATTAAGTATACATTTGTGCCATTCAACACCTGACCTCTATCTGGCATAAAACTAAAATTTACTTTTGCATAATCACTTTGCCACCAAGGGTTCACAGATTCTGTATTCATGATATCGTAAAACCCGTTTCGATCTCTATAATATAGATATTGCAAATTAGTTCTAGCCCTATCTTGCTTTACATTCACTTCCATCGGTTTTATAGACCTATCAATACTTTCTATACGGTCGCTTTGAAATCTAAAACCCTGCATATCTAGCCATCTATATTCTTTCCCGGCAGGAAAAATACAATCTTGTTCTGCATTAAACTCCAAATTATTTCCCCTAATAAAAGTGGGGGAAATATTGATTGATGCATTGTCCCACCTTCCATTTTGAAGAATCACTGCTTTGTACTGTTGTGGATTAATCATGTTTGTTTTGGGAACATTTACCAGCAAATTAATTTTTTGATGTGTTTTGATCATTTGAAAATCGAAAGGCTGAACAAAGCGAGCCCCAATAACAGCTTGTTGATCTACTACATAAAATCGTTTGGTAAAAAGCAATTGTGCAGTATCACCATCTTGAAAAACTTTGAGTAAATAATTTCCACTTCTAGATGGAATTGCATTGAGCTCTGGAAGAATAGTTTGATAATGTACATATTTTTGCTGCGCAATAGATGAAATCCTATATATTCCAATCCGATTCTGCTGAAACCCTTTAATGAAATCAAAAGCACTCCATTCTGCTTCCGACCAATCGGCATTGCATAATTGATAAGTATAGAAATAGTTTTTGGGATAAGTATCTAAATCGTCGAAATGGAGCTCCAATTGTTCTAAAGCGTTCAACTCAATTACTGGCAAAGCGTTTTGGTTGTTTCGAGGGAAAAGTTTAACGGTTTTGATTGAAGCTCGAAAAACCTTATCTGGTAAACGCTGTGCTACAAGTAAAAAACTACTAAATATGGTTATTAAAAAAGAAAGGAATAATTTCATAAAATACTTGAACATAAAATTAGCTAAAAACCAACCATTTGAACATATCTTTTTTCATTGCAAAGCGTCTTGCATTTAGTAAACAACAGTCGTTTTCGCGTTTTATTATCCGATTATCTGTTAGCGCAACTGCGGTTGGTGTTGCTGCGATGATTATTACTTTATGTTTTGTAAACGGATTTCAACAAACCGTATCCGAAAAAGTTTTTAGTTTTTGGGGGCATATTCGCGTACAGCAATACGAACCTGATAAATCTATGGTAGCTGAAGAAGTTCCTATTACCAAAAATGAGTCGGTTTTATCTACTATAAAAAAAACGGAAGGAGTAACAATAGTTCAATCTTTTGCTACTAAATCTGCTGTAATAGAAAAAAATAAAAATATAGAAGGAATACTGTTAAAAGGAATAGAAGCCGATTACGACTCTTCTACACTTAAACCATATCTTACAGAGGGGAAATGGCTTAAATTTACTGATAGCAATTATAGCAAAGAAATTATTTTATCGAAACAGCTTGCTACCGCTTTATCCATAAATATTAATGACACAATTAATATTTATTTTATTAGTGGTGAAGATGGCATTAGAACTTACAGAAAATTAAAAGTAATAGGCATATATAAAACAGGTATAGAAGAATACGATAAACTATTTGCTATTGGTGACATAAGGATTATCCAAAAAATAAACAATTGGAATAA
This sequence comes from Sphingobacteriia bacterium, assembly GCA_043776615.1. Taxonomy (GTDB): domain Bacteria; phylum Bacteroidota; class Bacteroidia; order Chitinophagales; family Chitinophagaceae; genus Sediminibacterium. The sequence continues at coordinate 2,974 of JAYVRC010000506.1, read as the reverse complement.
TAATCAAATTGGTGGATATGAAATTTTTACCAATAATTATCATATTGCTGATTCAATCAATACCCAACTGCTCAATGCCTTACCCACTGAATGGATGAGCAGAACAATTCAATCTATTTACCCCAATATTTTTGATTGGCTAAGTATTCAAGATGTAAATAGAAATGTTGTGTTTATAATTATGGCAATTGTAGCCGTTATTAATTTAATTACTTGTTTATTAATTTTAATACTAGAGCGAACTAAAATGATTGGTGTTTTACAATCTATAGGTGCTAGCAATAAAGTAATCATTGCCATTTTTTTATATTATGCAACTGTTATTGCAGCAATTGGAATATCGATGGGATTTTTGGTTGGAACAGGAATTTGTTTATTACAAAAGTATACTGGTTTTATTTCGCTAGATGAAACTTCTTATTATGTTGCTAAAGCCCCTATTTCAATTATATGGTGGCAAATAGGAGCAGTTTGTGCAACAACTTTTATTGTTTGTTTTATTGTGCTGATTATACCTGCATTGCTAGTAAAAAAAATTAAACCAATTACTGCTTTACAATTTAGGTAACTACCTTTTAGTGAGGTAAGATAATAGAATACCTGCTGCAACTCCGGCATTCAATGATTCTGCCCCTCCTATTTTTGGAATACTAATGGGATGAGTGATTAGTTGCTTACAATCCGGACCAATACCTTTAGACTCATTGCCAATTAACAAAATACCGCCGTCTTTTGGTATATCGATATTGTAAATAGAATTCCCTTCTAATAAAGCACCAAAAATAGGCAATTTAGTAACTTTTAAAAAAGCTGGTAAATCTACATAGTATACACTTATCCTTGCAATACTACCCATTGTACTTTGCACTACTTTATTATTAAAACAATCAACCGAATTATTACTAGCAACTATAGAATTAACGCCAAACCAATCTGCAATTCTTATTAAAGTGCCCATATTGCCAGGATCTTGAATATCGTCTAAAGCAAGTACCCAATTATTTTTACTAATTTTTAGTTTTGGAAGAAAGGGCTCTTCTACTAATGCCAATACTTTATTGGGGGTTTGTAAAGTACTTATTTTTTGAAGCTCATCGTTCGTAACTCTTATCAGTTCTGCTTTGTAGGGCACTTCACTTTCCCAATCAACAGTTGCATATAGTTTTTTAATGGTTAATTTACTCTTCATTAACTCATTTACAAGCTTTACACCTTCCGCAATAAAAAGCCCAGATTCCTGCCTTTGTTTTTTATGGCATAAAGTTTGAATATATTTGACCTCATTCTTACTTAACATTCATTATGTTTTTGACCTTTAAAAGGCCGAAGTTAACTATTGTTTATTTGTTATTACTGTTTACAGTACTTGTATCTTCATGCTCTGAAAAGAGTAGAACTTTTGTTAGAAACTACCCAAAAAATAGGGCATTTGTTTATGAGAATTCAATTGATTTAAGGGGCAACTTATCTAAAGATGAGAAAAAACGTTTGCTCAACCAATTGCCTAATTATTGGGACGATAGCTTAAAAGTTAGAAAAGTACAAATAGCTGGTTTATTTTATAAAATAAAGAATCCGCCAATTTTTGATTCTGCCAATTTTTATCGTTCTGCAAAATCAATGAATGAATTCCTTAATTCTCAAGGTTATTATTATGCAAACCTGAGTTATAATTATTTGATAGATACTATTCAGGATCAAATTAGAAGCCATGTTACCATGAAAATAGAACCAGGTAAAAATATCACATTCGACTCAATTGCTTATGACTTAAAAGATAGTGCACTTCAGAAAGTAACCAATAGTGAAATTAAAGAAACCTTGCTAAAACATGGTAAGCCCTATTCAAAACAAATAATCAGTTCAGAATTAAATAGACTTGTAAACTTGTATAGAAGAAATGGTTATTACAAGTTTACGCGTGAAGATATTTATGCATTAGTTGATTCCACAAATCAACAATTACTACTATTGACATTAGATCCATTTGAACAAGCAAAATTATTAGCAGCAATAGGGAAAGATAAACGTGGGAATCCAAATTGGGATGTAACAATTAAAAGAATTGAATCTGCTGATAGCAGTAGAATTTTTCAGTATAAAGTAGGTAATTTGTACTATTATCCAGAAACAAAAATTACTGATATACCTGATAGCTTAATGCTCGACAATAGTTTTAAAGAATACCGTGAAAAAGAAGCTGTGATGAGGTATAAAGAAGGAAAGTTTATTTATAAGCCCTTAAAAGAATACACTTATATTAAAAAGGGGGACTTATACAATGAAGACAAATATTACAAAACAGCCAACGGACTAAGTCAGCTTGGAACTTGGCAGAATGTTGATGTAAAAACAGTAATTAGAAATAAAGATAGTTTAGATTTTTATTATTTTTTAACACCTACAGTTAAGCAGAGCTTTAAAATTGACCTAGAGGGAAGTAGAAATACAGGTGATATTTCTACTGGTAATTTGTTAGGAATTTCTACTAATCTATCATATAATAATAGAAATGTTTGGAGAAGAGCCATTCAATCGATAGCAACGTTTAGAACTGGAGTAGAATTAAATATTTTAACTTCAAATACTAACCAAAATAATTTAATTCAATCATTTTTTATAAATGTAGGGCATACCTATATATTCCCAAGATTAATTCTACCATTTAATAGATTTAAAGGAATAAATGAGTTAGATAATAGGAGAACACTTTTTACAGTTTCTGGAGGTTATGTTGAAAGAAGAACATTTTATTCTTTAAGAACTTTAGTTACAAGTTGGGGATACGAATGGAAAAAAGGTAATACTATTTATTTATATAAGCCCCTCAATATTGAGATTAATGGTTTAGAAAAACAAGATTCACTACAAAGTTTACTAATAAGAAACCCATTCCTAAGATCATCATTTAATGAAGGTAATGTTGTTAGCCAATCACTATCTATTAACAAAACAGTTGTAAGCCAAAGAAACT